>CALMZF010000106.1 GCA_937870645.1 uncultured Paludibacter sp.
TTTGTCATTCAGGAAAGCCTGAACAAACAGATACGCAATCATCCCGAAATTGAGCTGTACGAACACTATTTTGCCATTGAAATTCTCACACAGCATCACCTGGGCGAAATTGTAACCCAACACACACCCAACATTGAATGCTACGGGGTGTATGCCCTCAATCAGAAGAGCAACCATATTCATACATTTCTGTCTAAAGTAACCGTTCTGGCTACGGGTGGCATTGGCAGTGTGTATCAGGCATCCACCAATCCGGCCATTGCAACCGGCGACGGCGTAGCCATGGTTCATCGTGCGCGGGGGGCCATTAAAGATATGGAATTTGTGCAGTTTCACCCCACAGCACTCTATCATCCGGGCGACAAACCGGTATTTCTCATCACCGAAGCCATTCGCGGTTACGGTGCCGTACTTCGCGGCCGCGACGGCCGGGAATTTATGCAGAAATACGACAGTCGCGGCTCTCTGGCTCCCCGTGATATAGTGGCAAGGGCCATTGACAACGAAATGAAAATTCACGGTGACAGCTTTGAATACCTGGATGTGACGCACAAAAACCCGGAGGAAACGAAAGAGCATTTCCCCATGATTTATCACAAATGCCTGGAATATGGCATCGATATTACCAAAGATTATATTCCCATTTGCCCCACGCAGCACTATATGTGCGGCGGTATAGCCGTGGATCTCAACGGTCAGTCGTCCATCAACCGGCTTTATGCCATTGGCGAATGTTCGGCTACCGGACTGCACGGAGCCAACCGGCTGGCATCCAATTCGCTGATAGAAGCCATCGTGTATGCCGATGTGGCGGTGAAACATGCTGTACCCAGGCTGGATAAACTCACCATAAACGAAATGCTCCCCGCATGGAACGATGAAGGCACATCGCTCACCGAAGAAATGGTATTGATAACCCAAAGTTTTCGCGAAGTGGAGCAAATCATGAGTACCTATGTGGGCATCGTACGCTCCAACCTCCGTTTGCAGCGTGCCATGAGCCGCCTGGAAATCCTTTTCCGGGAAACAGAAAGCCTCTTCGACCGTTCGGTGGTTTCGCGGGAAATATGCGAACTGCGCAACGTCATCAGCGTGTCGTACCTCATAATCAAACACGCCATTGCCCGCAAGGAAAGCCGAGGACTGCATTACACGGTAGATTATCCCCGAAAAATGGAGGAAGAAAGAAATAATGCTGAATTAATAAAAAAGAAAAAGAAATCAGATACTAAATAAATACTAATTAATTTTCTCCCCGTTGAGGGAGGTTAGGAGGGGCTTATGATCAAACACATTGTATGTTTCCGGCTGGCAGACGAAGCCGAAGGAAAAACGAAAGCAGAAAATGCTCAGATAATCAAAGAAGGACTGGAAAACCTGATTAATCTTATTCCGCAGCTCAGAAAAATTGAAGTGGGGATAAATCATCCGGCTACGCCCGCTACCAATTTTGATATCGTGCTGTACAGCGAATTCGACAGCATCGACGACCTGAACACCTATCAGGAACATCCCGAACACAAAAAAGTGGGCGCGTACATCGTAAAGGTGAAAACCGACCGGGTTTGTGTGGATTATGAAGTGTAAAAAGCTGTAAACTACAAACTCCAGACTGTCGTAGGGTAGCGTAGGAATATTGAAATAAATGCCTGATTTTCAATGACGAAAATCAGGCATTTATTATTCACCTGAGCGGAGGACAAGAATCGAACCCGCTCTTGCGTACCGGAGGTACGCCGTCAGGCTCTGAAGGCCTGTGTGCTGCCATTACACCACTTCCGCAAAAAGAAAAACCTACCGGGTGAAGCGGTTTTCAGCCGTGTTTATTTTACGGCGGTTACAAACCACCGCACCCCGGGAACTGTAAAAATATGTCGTATGTGGAAAATTGATTATTTATTTTGCATTATGCAAAAATAATAATTAATTTTGCATAAATCCTTTTCCTGAAAAAGGAATATGCTAAATGCAATTCTGTTAAACGTAGCGACAATGAAAACACCTGTTAATCCATTCATTACTTCCGGTTACCTTTCGCCGGAGTATTTCTGCGACAGGGAAGCAGAAACAGAAAATTTAATTCACGAACTCATCAACGGTAATAATGTTGCCCTCATTTCTACCCGCAGAATGGGCAAAACGGGTTTAGTAAAACACGTTTTCAACATGGAACAGATGAGGAAGGATTATCTTACATTTTTCATTGATATTTACGCTACTAAATCATTGCGTGAGTTTATTCTTGCATTGAGCAAAGAAATTATTGAACGCCTGAAGCCCCTGGGACAAAAGGCTTTTGAGGGATTTATATCCATAGTTAAATCTTTGCAGGCCGGAATTTCTTTTGATGTTGCGGGTGTACCTTCCTTTAATGTGGGATTAAACGATATTGTGAGTGAAACAGCTACGCTGGATGAGTTATTTCAATACCTTATGAATGCCGGAAAGCCATGCATCATAGCGATTGATGAATTTCAACAGATTGCCGCTTATCCCGAAACGAATGTGGAAGCGCTTTTGCGCACTCATGTACAACATTGCAGCAATGCTTGTTTCATTTTTGCCGGAAGTCAGCGCCACACCATGGGAAATATGTTTTTAAGTGCTTCCCGCCCGTTTTATCAGAGTGTTTCGATGATTTATTTAGAAGCAATTCCGGTGGGTAAATATATAACATTTGCCCAAAAGCATTTTGAGAAAAATAAAAAGAAAATCAGCAGTCAGGCTGTAATAGAAATTTACGATCAATTTGAAGGAATTACGTGGTATGTTCAGAAATTGTTAAATATGCTTTTTTCGAATACAC
Source organism: uncultured Paludibacter sp. (assembly GCA_937870645.1). Classification (GTDB taxonomy): domain Bacteria; phylum Bacteroidota; class Bacteroidia; order Bacteroidales; family Paludibacteraceae; genus UPXZ01. Next base: position 2,807 of record CALMZF010000106.1, read on the forward strand.
AATCGGGTGAAACCTGCGATGTGGATATGATACCCGCAGCTGTTGATCAGGTAGTTAATTCGTTCCGGTATGTTTATGCCGAAATATTGTTTCGTCTGCCCGAAAAACAAAAAGAATTGTTGATTGCTATTGCTAAAGCCAAAGATGCTGAAGCCATTACCTCGGCCGAATTTATTCGAAAATACAAACTGACATCGGCAAGTTCCGTACAGGCGGCACAACGTGTCCTGCTTGAGAAGGATTATATTACAAACGAAAACGGGAAATATAAGGTCTATGATCTGTTTTTCAGAATGTGGATAGTGGAAAACTGTTAAAAGGGTGAAACGTTTTTTGTGAAGCGGTTATTAATATTATTTTTCTCGACAGTTGAAATCCGCCATAGCCGGGAGCTGATACAGTTGTTACCCTAAAAAATCTGGAATTTCTGACTTTCTCACATAAATAATCCTTTGTGTAATTCGTTTAAATCAGAAAATCTAAGATATTGATATTTGTCAATATACTATAAATGTAAATGCCTGATTTTCGAGGTTGAAAATCAGGCATTTGTGTATTTTGTGTAGTTGTATTAATCCGCAATCTTCCGGAACAAATTCTTCATATTCACATAGTCGCCGATTATATTTTGTAATTCGACAATACTTACCCGTTCCTGTGTCATGTCATCGCGGTGGCGGATGGTTACGGTATTATCTTCCAGCGTCTGATGATCTACGGTGATACAGAATGGGGTACCAATGGCATCCTGGCGGCGGTAACGCTTGCCGATGCTGTCTTTTTCGTCATAAGCACATTTGAAATCGAATTTCAGTTCATTCATTATTTCGCGCGCTTTTTCGGGCAGTCCGTCTTTTTTTATCAACGGCAGAATGGCTGCCTTGATTGGAGCCAACACGGGCGGAAGTTTCAGCACCACGCGGCTGTCGCCGCCTTCGAGTTCCTCTTCGGTGTAGGCGGCTGCCATAATCGACAGGAAAGTACGGTCAACGCCGATAGATGTTTCAATCACATACGGTGTGTATGACTGGTTCAGTTCCGGGTCGAAATATTTAATGTTTTTACCGGAGAATTTCTCATGGCTGCCGAGGTCGAAATCGGTGCGGGAGTGAATTCCTTCCACTTCCTTGAAACCGAAAGGCATTTCAAATTCAATATCCGTAGCGGCATTGGCATAATGAGCCAGCTTATCGTGGTCGTGGAAACGGTATTTCTGGTCGCCAAGTCCGAGGGCTTTGTGCCATTTCAGGCGGAACTCTTTCCAGAATTCAAACCACTTCATTTCCTCACCCGGACGAACGAAGAACTGCATTTCCATCTGTTCGAATTCACGCATGCGGAAAATAAACTGACGGGCAACTATCTCATTTCTAAATGCTTTTCCGATTTGGGCAATGCCGAACGGAATTTTCATCCGGCCGGTTTTTTGCACGTTCAGGTAGTTTACAAAAATTCCCTGAGCCGTTTCCGGGCGCAGGTAGATTTTCATGGCTCCATCAGCTGTTGAACCCATTTCGGTGGAGAACATAAGGTTGAACTGACGAACATCGGTCCAGTTTTTGGTGCCGCTTATGGGGCAAACCACTTCGTAGTCAACAATGATTTGTTTCAACTCATCCAGGTTACTGTCGTTCAGCGCTTTCACAAAGCGGGCATGAATTTCATCGCGTTTAGCCTGATTTTCCAGTACGCGCGGGTTGGTCTGACGAAACATGGTCGGGTCGAAGCTTTCGCCAAAACGTTTGGCCGCTTTTTCCACTTCCTTTTCAATTTTTTCGTCGTATTTAGCGAGCAAATCTTCGATCAGCACATCGGCGCGATACCGTTTTTTGCTGTCTTTGTTGTCGATAAGCGGATCATTGAATGCATCCACGTGACCCGAAGCTTTCCAGGTGGTGGGGTGCATAAAGATGGCAGCATCAATTCCCACCACATTTTCATGCAGCAGCGTCATGCTGTCCCACCAGTATTTTTTCAGGTTGTTTTTCAGTTCAACCCCGTTTTGACCGTAATCGTACACGGCACTCAGGCCGTCGTAAATCTCGCTCGACGGGAATACAAATCCGTATTCCTTACAGTGAGCTATCAGTTTTTTGAAAACATCTTCTTGTGAAGCCATAGTGAAAAAGCTCTTTTTCGCCCAATTGCAGCGACTGCCGGAGCAAGGCAGATTTAGTTAATAGTTAGTTATTCAAGGTGCAAATTTACTCAAATTTATTGATTTTTTAAACCGGATGGTAGGAGTTGCTTAAAAATTGCCGCGCAGTTACCACCCGTATTGTTTTACCGTCTTTTTGAAACACATCTGTTTCGTTTTTTGTAATCAGTAAACCTTCATCCAGGTTGAAATAATTCATTGCTTCGAGTAAACCATCGTATTCACGCCGGAAATTTTCATCTGTAAGCTGCAGGCAAACCTGAATTGCCTGAGTGATTTTTTCTTTTTCTTTTATTACAAAATCACATTCCCCTTTTTTATTGAAAAATAAAATTTCCTTGTACTTCATCCGCAGATGATTGTAGATCATGTTTTCGAAAATGTGTCCTGTGTTTCTGGAAAATGACAGCGAGATTTCAGAAACCAATCCGGTATCAATTCCATACACCTTTTTTGGATTTCGGGTTTGTGCTTTCAGTGAGTAATCAAATTGAGGTATGAAATCGACTAAGTACGAATTAGTTAAATGTGAAAAATACTCCAGAATAGTTGAAGCTGATTTAATACCAAACATACCGGCCAACTTATTGGCCGACACTATATTTCCAACGTTTGACATCAAATAAACTGTCAGTTGCCGCAAGGCTTCTACATCGCGAATGTTGTATCTAACGGCTATATCGCGGGTAATGATGTCTTCCACCAATTGTTGAATGATATACGATTGTCTTGTCCTGACAAATTCGGGCATTCCGCCGGTATGTAAATAATCGTTTACTGCTTCATCGTCAGCATTTTGGCGGGTGAATTGGCAGAATTCCGAAAATGAAAACGGGAAAAGCTCCACAGATAAATGACGACCGGTGAGATGAGTGCCTAATTCTTTGCTCAACAGCGTTGCATTAGAGCCGGTTATAAACACCCGGAAACCTTCACGCAAAAGTTGATGAACAAATATTTCCCATTTTGGGACAAGTTGTATCTCATCAAAAAAGAGGATGTTGACTTTCTGCTTTATTATCTCTTTGTACAATCGGACAAAGTCATCCGTTTCAAAGCCTGCAATTCGAATGTCTTCCCAATTGAAATACAATACGGTATCGGTTTCATTTTTAAATAATTGAAGTAAAAGCGTACTTTTACCACAACGACGAATACCCGTAATAATCGTGGCAAAATTCTCAATTTGTGGAATGCTGCTGAGAAATTCACGGGGTATACCGGTGTCTTTGTTCAGAAATTCAAGAGTTTGGTTTTCAGCAATTTCAGCAATTTGTTCTTGTCTGTACATGGTACTTTTTTTTGCAAAGATACAATATTATCCGATACTGTCAAACAATATTATCCAATAGTATCAAATAATATCTTTCGATGCTGTCGAAAGATGTTTGTTCATTGGTTAAAATCCTTTTTCAGAGGTGTTAAAAGCAGGTTTTAAGGCAAGAAAGTTTCACCCGAAACATTACAATTTGTAGGTAAATCCAAATTTCCAGCCGCTTTCCAGTATGCGGTCGTGATATTTGTCCAATCCAAATGGGAGTAATGAATGGATTTTTCCGTAGGGATTGAAAAACAGAGAACCCCCAAAGCTGAAGTCGTATTTCAGTCCCAGACCCAACATCAGTCCAACGCCCGACTGACTGCTTATCGAGCTGCTGCTCATCATATCCAGATCGAGCAGCAAGCCTCCATTGGCAAAAAAATACTTCCAAAACCCGGCTCTGACGCCGATGGGAATGTCGATTAATGATAGTGTCGAGTTACGGGTAGTGACTTCGGGCATGGGCGATGAGGTGGTGGTAACTTTGTAAAGCGTGTAGGTCAGTCCGGTTTCCCATTCCAGCCAATTGTTGATGGGTTTCAGATAAATCAATCCAATGCTGTTGGCTGCGGTGATCTCGTGACTTGCCGCACCGTCGAGGGCAGGTTGAAGAACACTTGTACCTCCGTTCAGTGAATAAGTAAGGCCAATCTTGCCATTTTCAACAGTTTGAGCTGAAACAAATACAGAACATAAGCCGATGATGACTGGAAGAATGAATTTTAATCTCATGTTAAGTTCCTTTTAATTGTTGATAACTTTTGTTCTTACCTGCTGAAAACAGCCCCAAAGATACTTAATAATTTTAAAAAATTTGCTTAACTTTGTGGTTTGAAAACTATTGTCGACAGAAGACACTATCAATAAATTAACCGTTAAATTTACAATATTTCCTCAATCTGGGGATAGGGGCTTAAATAATATGGCTAAAGACGAAGAGCTCAACGATGCTGAAGAACAGAAATTATCCGATGAAGAAGCACCGGATATGGAAACGGATATGGAGGACGCCGGGAATGAAATGGAGGACGAAGAGGTCAAGACACATTCCCGCTATAAAATTCCAAAAATTACAGGCGATGCCGTAAAACATCATTTATCGGGCATGTATCAGAACTGGTTTCTGGATTATGCTTCGTATGTAATTCTGGAGCGTGCTGTGCCCGATATTTACGATGGGCTGAAACCGGTGCAGCGGCGTATTCTGCATTCGATGAAGCGACTGGATGATGGCCGTTACAACAAGGTGGCCAATGTTGTGGGGCATACCATGCAGTTTCACCCGCACGGCGATGCCTCCATCGGTGATGCGCTGGTGCAGTTGGGACAGAAAGACCTGCTCATCGACTGTCAGGGAAACTGGGGAAACATCCTCACCGGCGACGGTGCAGCAGCCCCGCGTTACATCGAAGCCCGCCTGTCAAAATTTGCCCTCGATACGGTTTTTAATCCCAAAATCACCGAATGGAAACCCTCCTACGACGGTCGTAACAAGGAGCCGGTCAATTTGCCCGTAAAATTTCCACTCTTACTGGCTCAGGGCGTGGAAGGTATTGCTGTGGGGCTCAATTCCAAGATATTACCGCATAACTTCAACGAACTCATCGATGCCAGCGTAGCTTACCTGAAAGGTGAGGATTTCGTGTTGTACCCCGATTTTCAGACAGGAGGACGCATTGACATCAGCCGGTACAACGATGGTGAACGGGGAGGAGCAGTGAAAATCCGTTCTAAAATTGGAAAAATTGACAATAAAACGCTGGTTATTACTGAAATACCTTTCGGAACCGATACTTCCAAACTCATTGAAAGCATCATCAAAGCCAGCGAAAAGGGTAAAATTAAAATCCGCAAGGTAGATGACAATACATCGGCCAATGTGGAAATACTGATACACCTGGCTCCGGGAACTTCATCGGATAAAACCATTGATGCCCTGTATGCATTTACTCAATGCGAGTTGAGTATTTCGCCCAACTGCTGCGTGATACATGACAATAAACCCCGTTTTATGGGTGTAAGTGAATTGTTACGCATCAGCACCGATCATACCCGCGATTTGCTGGAGCAGGAACTTATCATACAACGCGATGAACTGCTGGATCAGCTGTTTTTTGTTTCGCTTGAAAAAATATTCATAGAGAACAGAATATATAAGGACAGGGAATTTGAAGAAAGTTCTAATCAGGACGAAGTGGTTGCCCATATCGACAGCCGACTGGAGCCTTTCAAAAAGGATTTTATCCGTGAGGTAACCCGCGAAGATATCCTCAAACTGCTGGAAATAAAGATGGTGCGAATCACAAAATTCGATACCGACAAGGCAAATGATACTATCATTGGTATTCAGAAAAAAATAAAGGAAATAGAATATAACCTGGAGCATCTGGTGGACTACACCATTTTCTGGTTCGAAAATCTGAAGGAAAAATACGGCAAAAACTATCCAAGGCGTACCGAAATCCGGAATTTCGATACTATTGTGGCTGCTAAAGTGGTGGAAGCTAACGAGAAACTGTATGTAAATCACGATGAAGGATTTATCGGAACAGCCCTGAAAAAAGATGAGTTCGTGTGCAACTGTTCCGATATGGACGATGTCATAATTTTCTTCAAGGATGGTAAATACAAGGTAGTAAAAGTTGCCGAAAAACAGTTTGTCGGGAAAAATATTCTGTATATCAACGTATTCAAAAAGAACGATAAACGTACGATTTACAACGCCGTTTACCGACACGGGAAAGGTGGACCTTACTACATTAAACGCTTTGCTGTAACTGGAATTACGCGCGACAAGGAGTACGATATTACACAGGGCAAAGATGGTTCGAAGGTGGTTTATTTCACTGCCAATCCAAACGCCGAAGCCGAAGTAATCCGCATAACCCTTAAGCCAAAACCGCGATTGGTGAAACTTGTTTTCGAAAAGGATTTCAGCGATATAGCCATCAAAGGGCGTCAGTCCATGGGCAATATGCTGACCAAGAACGATGTTCACAAGATTGCCCTGAAACAAAAAGGCGGCTCCACGCTGGGTGGACGCGAAGTTTGGTTCGACCGCGATATTCTCCGGTTTAATTATGATAACCGCGGCGAATACCTGGGTGAGTTTCAGAGCGACGAGCAGGTGTTGGTGATTTCTACCAAAGGCGAATATCGAACCACCAATTTTGATTTGAGCAATCATTTCGAAAAGGATATCCTGATTATCGAAAAATTTGATCCCAACAAGGTTTGGTCGGTAGTGCTTTTTGATGCTGATCAGAAATTTCATTATCTGAAACGTTTCCAGCTCGAACCTACTGCTAAACCGGTTAGTTTCCTGGGCGAAAATCCGGCCTCGCAGCTGATACTTATGTCAGGAGAGGATTATCCGCGTTTCGAAGTGACTTTCGGAGGTTCTGATGCCTATCGGGAAGCGCTGGTGGTGGATGCCGAAGAATTTATCGGTATTAAGAGCTATAAAGCTAAAGGAAAGCGCCTGACTACCTATGAAATTGAGGCCATCAACGAACTGGAACCCTTTCGCTTCAAAACGGAAGAAAAAACAGAAGAGGATAATACTTCCGATGAGAATAACGAAGAACCCGAAACTTCGGAAGAAAACGAAAACATTGACGAAGTTGATAATCAGAAAATCATTGATGATATCACCGGGCAAATGACACTGTTTTAGATGATTTCAGATGTTTTAAAATAATACAACCACCTGAAATATCACACGATTTTCAGGTGGTTGTTTTTTTTAAGAATTTATTTCATTCCGTTTTACAGTTCTCGTGCAGTTTTTTTCAACTGATTGTGACTGTACTCACTCCGTTGCTCTTTTTCGAAACCTGTATTTGTACCGGAATTCGCTCTTTGAGGCTATCGACGTGAGAAATGATGCCAATCATTTTTCCCTGTGCCTTGAGGGTTTCGAGGGTCGAAATCACTGTTTCGAGTGTGTTGCTGTCGAGCGTACCGAAACCTTCGTCGATAAAGAGGGAGCCGATGCTTACATTATTGCTTGCCAGATCCGACAGCCCCAGTGCCAGCGAGAGACTAATCAGAAATTTTTCACCACCACTCAGGGTGTCAACAAGGCGCGTTTCGCCGGCCTGATAATGGTCTGTTAGCCTGAAGTTGAGCTCTTCGCCCGTTTTGTATTGTGGGTTGAGCAACAGGGAGTAACGTGGGTTGAGTTTATACAGATGCAGATTGGCCAGATCAATCAGGTTTTTGAGCGTGAGCCGTTGCACGTATGTATTGAATGCATCCTGCGAACCACCCAACACATTCATCAGCGCAATCCATTTGCGGCAAACGAGCTCCTGATTGTTGATTTCAATAACCACCTGAGCATTGCGCGTTCTTATTTCATTGTCCTTTCTGATACTTTCCGATATTTCACCCATCCTCAGTTGCAGTTTTTCTTTTTGATCGTTGAGGGCAGCTGCCTGCAGCCTGGTTTCTTCTTCGGTCGCCCGGGTTTTAAGTTTTTCTTCCAGCTTTTCCAGCTCGGAGGTATTTTCCTTTTCGAGTGAAGCGGAGGAAATTGTCCGCTCGTTCAGCTCCTGTCGTTTTCGGAGGAGAAGGGCTTTTGTTTCTTCGGGGAGTATTGTCGCCGCCAATTCTTGGCGACCGACAAAAATGCTCCGGTCGATCATCTCCTGCAGGGTGCTTTTCTGTTTATCCAATTTTTCACCAAGTCCTGCTGTCTCCTTTGCCACACTTATTTTCTCTGCTTCAAGTCCGGCTTTATTTTTTTCTAAATCCTGAAGAGTTTTTATAGCAATATCTTCTTCTTTTTTTGATAAATCAATGGCTTGCTGGAGTTCCATTCGTTTTTCACCGGTCGAAATTTCGGGAGCTAAAATCATTTTTCGGCTTTCGGTACAGGCCAGGAGCTGCTTATTCAGTTCATCCATACTCACCCGAATTTGGTTTTCCTCGTTAGTTTTAACCGTAAACCGCTCATTGATATTGTTGACTTCAATGTTTATCTGTTGGATTTTATTTTCAGCCTCCGTTTTCTTATTTACATTGTCGTTGAAAATTTTCACGCTGTTTTCGAGTTGGCGAATGAAAGCGTCGGTTTGCTCCGTTTCGGGCAACAGTAATCCACATTCGCTCAACTGACCAGACAGCCTGAGTTCCAACTCTTCGACAGTTGCTCTGATTTGGCTTCCTGTTTTAATATTTTCACCGATCAATTTCTCTGTTTCAGCATTGGCAGCAGTCAGGCGGGTTAGATCTACTTTAATCCCGGAGATGTTCTCTTCCAGATTTTTTATCAGTAATAATGTGTCATCTTTGCTTTTTCGGATACCTTGCGTGATTTTGATAAGATTATCTGTTTTTGTTAGTTCTATTTCGGCATTTACCAGGGCAGCTGCCATGATCTGTTTTTCTCCGATTTGATATCCTGAATTTTTTTCCGCGAAATTCCTGATTACATTTTCAAGCGCTTCTTTGTTTTGTTTTTGTTGAATGGTAATATGATTGAAGCCGGCTAACGCTGCGGCGTATTCCTTATCGGTTTCGCCTTTCAGGGATTCCATATTTTTCAGTGCAGTTTTGCGTTCGTCGAGGCGCTTTCGGCTGTCCGAAATTTCAATTTCAGTATATTCCACTACCAGCGGATGTTCTCTGGAACCGCACAAAGCGCAGGGTTCACCCTGTTTCAGTTTTTTTCGCTCTGCCTCGAGGCTGACAATGTAGCTGTCTTTTTCATAGAGTTCCTCCGCATCGGAAACCAGTTGGGTTTGAGTTTCAATGTCTTTCTGAATGTTTTGGATTTGAACGGATAATTCCTTCAGTTTGTGTTCGAGTTCTGTGATTTTAATCGTATCCGTGTCCAGGTTTTCAAGAAGTAGATGGTAAGTGGCCGAAAGTGGAATTAATTCGCCCAACAACCCTTTTTTAGCATTCAAAGCCTGGTTTTGGTTTAACAATTTATCCAAATCACTTTTGTTGAGCTGTTCCTGCAGTTCTTTGACCTCAGCGTTAAGTGCATCCAGCTTAGCTTGTTGTATTTTTTGATTGTCTATAATCCTATCAATTTCGATATTGTTTCCGGCTGCGTTACGTCTGGCATCATTGATTGACCTGATAAGTTCGGATATTCTTTCCCGATAGCCTTTGCGCTGTGTGAGCTCTGTATTCCACTGTACCAGTTGCTTTTCGATGACGGGTATTCCCTGATTTTTCTGAAAATACAGCGATAGTTCGTCCAGTGTTAGCTGATGCAATTTCAGTTCTTCAGCTTTAATGGCGGTCAATGCTTTCAGCCTGTTTTTTTCGGCCAGGATTTCCATCATATCTTGCTTTTTTTCAGCAATTGCTTTGGAGTGTAAGTTTATCAGTGTATCCAGCCCGGTTACTTTTTCCAGCTTGGGCTGCCAGTCGATGGCTGCCTGCTCGTATTCACCGGTTTTTAATTTGCAGATTTTCGCTTTCTCAGTGGCCGATGTCAGTTCATCAGCAAGTTTGATTATTTCCAGCCCCAGCGATTCTATTCGGTTGTTTTTTTGTTCAATTTCCTTTTCCAGTCGGTTTACTTCGGTCAGCGTGGGTTGCAGCGGTTCTGCTGCCTCGTGTCTTTCCAGTTGAAGAAAACCAGCTGCATGTTGTATCCTTTCAAGTTCCAGCCGATTTTTTTCGTCCTCAATCTTCTGTTTTTGGAGTATGAGTTTTTCACGCTGTTCGTATTCTTTCAGCAGTTCTTCCGTTTTTTTAAGATCGTGGTTCAGTTGCTCGATATTTTTAACGAGTTGGACTTTTTCTGCTTCCAATTGTTCAGTTACTTCCTCACTGAGCAAATCATCGGTGTTTATCCGGTTTTTGATTTGTTCCAATAGCCTTTTCTCCTCAAAAATTCGGTTTTTCAGCGTTTCACCAATTTTCCGGTAAATTTCGTCGCCGGCTATTTGCTGCAGAAGCAATCCCTTTTCCGTATTTTTGGCCGAAAGAAAAGCGGCAAATTCACCCTGAGCCAGCAATACCGAGCGTAGAAACTGTTCGTAATTCAACCGGGTGATTTCCACAATTTTTGCATCACATCCTGTTTTGGTTTCTGCCAGAATTTTCCCGCTGCTCAGATTTTTGAAGCGTACGGTTTCCACCGGTTTTCCGAGCTGACGGCCGCTGTTTGTGGCTGTCCTGATATCCCAGTGCGCCTCATAGCGTTGGTTTTGCACTTCCAGAGTTACTCTGGCCATAGCCGTATATGCTCCGTAGCTTACCACATCTTCCAGGCCACCTTTACCACCCGTCTTCTCAAAACGCGGCACGTTGCGATACAGGGCTATGGTAATGGCATCGAGCAGTGTGGTTTTACCGGCACCGGTAGGTCCGGTGATGGCAAACAGACCCACATCATCAAATCGCGGATGCTCAAAATCAATCACAATCGGGGTTTCGCACTTCAGTGAGTTGATATTCTGCAATTCTATCTTAAGTATCTTCATGTCCTTAATTTTGTTCAGAAACAACCTGCAAAATCTCGTTGAAAGCGTCGAGTATTTCCGGTTTTTCATCCAAATCTATATTCATTTCTTCGCACCTGAGTTTGAAAACATCCAGCGGCTTAAAACTGGTGATGTGCTGAGCATTTTCCACCAAACTTTTCAGTCTGTCGTATTTTCTTTCATCCCTGACCGTTATTTTCAGCACTTCGGTTCTTATATGTTCAGCAAATTCATTTATTTCGTGGTAACCGGTAGCTGCCTCTTTTTCGTCGTTCAGAATTACTTCCACCCACGGTATCAGTGGATTGTTTTCCTGGTCCAACTTTTCCAGCTGTGTTTTACAACTCGCCACAGTGCCCTCCAGTTGCCGTATTTTTCGAAACTCAGGAACGGTTATTTCTTTGATATTGAAAGAACTACCGGTTTCTATCTGGATAATTTTTTTGTCCTGACCGACTTCGCTGAAACTCAGCATATATGGCGAACCGGAATACCGGATGTGCTCTTTGCCACCTACGCATTGAGAACGGTGGAGGTGCCCAAGCGCCACATAATCGAATACTGCCGGAAAATCTTCGGCTCCGATATCTCCCAGATTACCCACATAGATGCTTTGTTCGCTCTCTGAAGTGCGGCCTCCCACTGCAAATAAATGTCCCATGGCAATTACAGTAGTGTTGGTCTCTTTCATTTGTTCACAAAATAGGGCTACATCGTGGAAATGGTTAATTAAAGCCGTTTTGTAGCGGTTCACGATTTCTTCCGCCGTTTCGGCAGCCACTGCCCGCCGGATGTCCTGATCGCGCAGGTAGGGAACCGCAGCCACTATCAGCTTCTCATCGTCGACCGTCAGCCTGAAAACCTCATCGCTTATCGGGTCAACGGCTTTACCCACCACATGAATGGAAAGTGCATTGAGCAGTTCTTTTGGGGCATTCAGTGTGCTCGGTGCATCGTGATTTCCACCGGTAATGATCACTTCACGGCAACAACTTTGATGAAGCCGTATCAGAAAATCATAATACAGTTTCTGAGCATTAGCCGCAGATACACCCACATCGAATACGTCGCCCGATATGAGCAGAACATCAATCCCGTTAGCTGTAATATGGTCCAGCAGCCACTCCAGAAAAAGCGTTTGCTCCTCCAGTTGCGATTG
>CALMZF010000107.1 GCA_937870645.1 uncultured Paludibacter sp.
CTAAAACTTTATGATGTGCCATTAACCGATATAGAGAACTATTTCAAGGTGGAAATCAATGATTCGTACCTCGTGATTCAGATTCATCCAAATCCATGGGAAGACGATGATTTTGCCGATTTTCAGCGAATGATCGATTTTCTGAAAGATAAAAAAGTTACATTTATGACACCTGATGAGTATTATCAGTTTTTGAAAAGTACAAAATAACAAAACCGAACCGTCCGCATGAAATTATTGCTCAAAAAATCGTATTTCTCACTGTTGATACTCTTTTTTACTCCATTGGCTATAGGGTTTATTTACCGGCTTTATTCCGCACAAATATTTGTAAATGAGCCTCATACCGAAATGTTTGGCAATATTTTGTTGACCGGTTTTGCCGTTTTGTCACTGATAATTTTTTTAACAGAAATCATAACCCACCGCAAAATCCTTCAACCTCTGTTTTCAGTCGATACGTTTGTCTTCATCTCGCTTACCCTCTTACTGGTTTTATCTGTATTCAAAAAAGAAGTCGGAATCTATGCCACCGGTTTTTTTGTGTTGTTTGCCCTGATGTCCTTATTCGTACATGAAAAATTTTACACCCTCAACAACGTGTATTTTTTCATATTTCTCTATGCCGTATGCCTTATGCTGGGCACTATATACACACCACGGGGTTTTTATTTTCCCGAAATGACTTATACTTTTTATGTTTTGCCGCTGGCTTTCAGCCTTTTCCGCCTCAAAAAGCAAAGCCTGCTGCTGATTTTAAAAATAGTATTTCGCATCATGGCCGTTTATATGGCGGTTTCCATCGTTTACTGGTGGTTCAATTTGCTGGTTTTGAATATGTCTGCCCTCGAATGGATTACTACCAAATTTCCTCCGGCTTATTTCTACGTAGGCAAGTGGGGTCATTATTCTCATCCGAGTTACATATCACTCGTATTATTTTCGACGTTAATTTCGGGTTTTTACCTCAATTTCAAAAAAGATAAGGATGTCACTCTGTCCAAATTCGAACTGATAACCTACTTTGGCTTATGTCTTGGTTTTGTGTTGATTATGGAAAGCCGCATCGGGTTGGTGGAGTTAATTATTATCATTGTAATCAGTCTGTTGTATTACATCAGACTGAAAACCAACTATCTTAAGCATGCTTTGGTGTTGGCGGTGTTGGCGGGTATGATTATAGTGATGGCGGGCGAAAACAAATTCAGCCGGTTAATACACGATGGAGTACGAAAAGCTGATTTCACGCTGGCTGTGAATTATATAAAGGAAAATCCGGTAGCAGGCGCCGGATATCATCAGCAACGGGCAGCGTTGGAATATCAGGATAAAAAGATGACCGACGTAACCAGGCCGGCCGATGCACCGCCCATTACCTATACTCACAATCAGTTTTTGGGCGATATGGTGCAGTTTGGAATTCCCGGTCTGCTTCCGCTCTTGATCCTGCTTGCCGGGTTGGTGTGGTATGCTTTTAAGTCCCGAAGTTACCTGCTACAGCTGTATATGCTTATCTATCTGCTGTTTATGCTCATAGAGGAGCCGTTGTATGCACAGGAAGGTATCACCCGATTTATGACTTTTCTGTGTCTGTTTATTCATATCAGTGAGTCCGATAAACCGGTGAAAGTTCACCGCTTAAGGAATTTGTTTTCGAAAGGTGAGCCGGCGTAGCTGATTGTAGCCTTTTTTGTACTTTTCATGTTCACGCAATAACCGAATGGGATTTTCGAGCATTTTTTCATACTGCTCTTTGTGATTTTGATAGATTTGTTTCAGCGTTTGGTCTATTTTATCCTGATTATTGTCGGTAAACGAATGGACGTGTTTACGATAATAAAAATATTCCTTATCAATATAAGCCACTTCGCCTCCGTTTTCGAGCAGACTAATCCACAAGTCCCAGTCTTCACTCGTGATCATATCGGGATTGTAACCCCGTACAGCATCGAAATCTGTCCTCCGGAAAACAGCTGAATTATGAATACAATTTTTCAGCAACAACTGCTGGAAACTATATTCCGCAAGTTTCCATTTTCCTTTTTTATCTCCGAAATAAACACCCGCGCAGTAAACCAGTTTTACCTCAGCGTTATTTTCAAGTATTTCCACCGCCTCGGAGATGTATTCAGGCGCAATCAGATCGTCGGAATCCAACGGCAGCAGGTATTTGCCCGAGGAATGAGCCACGGCATTGTTTTTAGCTTGCGGAATAGGCAATTTAGTATGATGAAAATACTTTATTCTATCATCCTCCCGGGCCATTTCCTGTACCACAGCGGCCGAGTTATCGGTCGAATCGCTATCCATCACTATACATTCCCAATTTTGATAACTGGATTTCTGAAGGCACCGGAGAGTATCCCCGATATATTTTTCGTAGTTATAGATGGGAGTGATGACAGACACTTTGGGTTCTGAGCGCATAGTAAGCTTTTTATTAATTTTTACTCAATCCTGTACGATTGTTTTTTTAGCGGGATATTTATTGCAGAATAAATTAAATCAAATGTTCGTAAGTCAAAGATACTCATTTAGCGATGATAGATACCTGCATTTTTTATTTTATTTACAGGCAAATTATAGGAAACGTGTTCCCGGTATTTATAAACCACCGGATGAAATATATTCCCGAATACAGTCCATGGAAGCGGGTAATTGGGATTTCTCCCAGAATATAAGTGCTTTAGACGAATAATCAGTGCGTGAAAGAAGTTTTTTGGCTGAATAAATTTTTCACGCGGATGCTTTGCCGGATGTTTTTTTAAAGCTTCCAGATTGTTATCCAATAGTTTTAAAAACCCAGCATAGATTTCTGATGTCATCGCCGTATTTCCCCGAGCAATCCAGGCCGGTACGGCAACCAAGTCCTTCCAGTAATCGGGCATATATCTGTTGTGCTCATCGTACACTCTGGCAGCTCCTTTCTGATTTTCGGGCCGACCGATTAAATAAATATCCGGGTTTTCGAACTCGTTCCAGCAATCCCGGAAAGAAACTTCAGTAGCTTTAATATCGTGCCAGGCACCTCCGTAAAAGTGCATTAAATAAGCTCTGATGTAATCCGAACGATGTACTGCACTCAGATATGGAAAAGCCTCGTGAAGTGGAAATTCAGGTTTAATAAATGCTGACAGATTATCTTTGGTTATCAAGCAAACAGGCACATGTATATTTTTTTGTAAATACTCAAAACTCAGCAGCCTGTTTGCATTCATTGGAGCACCTTCCCAGTAGCACCATACCACAAATGGAACCTGATGTTGATAGGTGAGTTCCGAAGGATTATTGATACATTCCATAGTTGTAAATAGCAGACTGTCAGATTTATAATAGAATAATGATCAGCGGTATAATCTTGTGAATGGTTTATAGACCAACTGAAGTAAGAAAATTTTCCGGCTGATGTGTCGATATTTTTGTTGTAATTTTTCGGATTTTATTTTTTCAATGTAAAACGTAATTGCTGATTTTATTTCTGCAGCTACAAACCCTCTTTTTATCATTTTAATGAATAAATAATCGATCGCTTTCTCTTCACTGTTCAAAATATCCACTGTGGCATATCGGCTTTTATCATAAACCGGCAGATACTTATCCCATTTCCGGTAGATTTTTATTAAGTTTTCAAAAAAACTTTTATTCCTAAATCCTTTGGAATAATGCTCTAATAAAACATCAAAAACCACATAATTCTGAAATCCTGCAGAAGCAGATTGAAGGCAAATATCTAAATCGTAACCGTGAAATCCTTTCAAATTTTCATCAAAGGCTATTTTTGAAAATAAATTGCGATTAGCACATAAAAAAACACCATCCAGCAATATGACTTCCTGTTTGTCATTATTATGCGCTATCGGAAACCGAACATGTGCTGAGTGTTTTCCGGACTGAATGATATGTATATATTTTTCGGGAGATGACGACCAGGAAGATGGAACATTGAATACCGTGTTGCTTCCTGCCACCCCAATCAGCCCTGTAGTTGAATTATCCAACTGTGAAACTATTCTTTTTCCCCAGTTTTCTGTTTGAAAAATCACATCTTCATGTACAAAACACAAAAAGGGATATTTGCTTTGGGCAATGCCTTTGTTGTAAGCCGAAAAAATGGAATATTCCCTGCGCGAATTATTGATACAAACAATTTCATACGGTACTCCAATGGTCAAATCTATATTTTGTCTTACAGATTCCGACAATTTTTCATGTTTCGAGCAGATAATAACTGATACCATGTTGTTAGACCGTATGTTTGATTAAGCCGTTTTTACACACAAATTCATTCTTCGCTTGTTTTTGCCTGCACAAATCTAAATTAAAGTCCTGATTGTATCCTTCCGGGTGATTCAGGTGATACTGCACCGCCAGATTACGCACCGATACGAGTTGGTATCCGGCAGCTCTGAAGCGCCACGCCAGGTCGTAATCCTCGCCCACAGCCGGAAGCTTATAATCTTCGTCAAATCCGTTGATTGCATAAGCCGCTTTTCGGCTGAATGACATATTGCAACCCAGGAGCTTGTCGTTTTTTCTCATACGGGGAATAAAACCAAGCATTCCGTCGGGCGAAATAAATATTCCTTCCTCCGGAAATTTTATTTTCCCTTTCCCGGCTATCAGTTTCCCGTAAAGTGTTTTTTCAATTTTTCTAATATTTTTACTGTCGCCGAGGATGAAGTTGGTGATTTTTTCATCCAGTTTGACGCGTTTTCCGGCCAGAATTTTGCCTTCTTCAGCTGCTCTGAGGTGCATTTCTATAAACCGGTGATGCAGCACGCAGTCGCCATCGATAAATATCAGCCAGTTGCCCTCCGAAGCCCCGATGGCTTTATTCAGGCATTGATTTTTTCTCCAGCCTTCATCTTTTTGTGTGATGTGTTTATAGGGCTGTTCGAACGGGTATTGCTCAATAAACGCTTTCATATCGGCACTTTCACCATCTTCGGCAATGATGATTTCAAAGTCTTTTTCCGTCTGATATTGCAGCGAATCGAGCACTGCCTTCAGATACACTACGTTTTTATATACGGATATGATTAGTGAGGCTTTCATCGATTTTTAATCTAACGTAATGAGGTAACTTTTCAGTGTGCAGGGTGACGTTTGTTGCTCATAATAACCCAAATACCTCGAATTTTTTTCAGCTGAATGTTGCTCATAAAGTTTCCGGGCTTGTGATGTGGCAATCTTTCTCCCGGGCAACAAATATTTTTTTTCAATAAAACCGGTAAACCGGATAGAATTCGCAGCTGGAATTCTCATTTTCCTGAGCATTTCACTTCTAACTGTGGGTTTTTCGTTGGCCAGATACACCGCCGCTTCATATTCGTCCAATGCCGGATTGACAAAGATATTTTCCGGCAGAAAAAAATGACGAAAATTGTTCATCTTTCGGGAATGAGTACGCTGGTAATGCAGTTTTCCGTTCAGTTGGGCATAAAAAAAAGCCTTGTGGCGGAGGTTCAGCGTGTCAATTAGCTCTTTTTTAAGACTACGGGTTCTCACCCGCTTTGACCCGGAATGAATTCTGTAATGAAGCCCGACAAGCGGTAACCGTACAAATTTTCCACCCGATTTGAAAAGCGAAAGCCAGAAATCCCAGTCCTCACGCCCGGGAATTTCTTCGCAGTAGCCTCCCGCTTTCTCCCAGTCTGATTTTCGGTACATGGAGCATACGTCTATTATGTTTCTGCGTGACAGGAGGTTATAGCTGAACGACGGAAATTTCCATCGACCCGATTTTTCACCGAAGTAGGTGGCTTCACGGCTTACCACTTTTACCTCCGGATTGCTTTCCAATACGTTGACAGCTTCTTCTATATAATTTGCCGAGATTGTATCATCTCCATCAACGGGCAAAATGTATTTTCCATGTGCTAAACGGATTGCGTTATTTCTGGCTGATGA
This sequence comes from uncultured Paludibacter sp., assembly GCA_937870645.1. GTDB lineage: Bacteria > Bacteroidota > Bacteroidia > Bacteroidales > Paludibacteraceae > UPXZ01. The sequence goes on from CALMZF010000107.1 coordinate 5,911, forward strand.
AGCTCCGCCATTCGGCTGGGTATAAACTTGTATTCTTTTATCTTTTAATGCGTAATTTGTGGCAATTTCGCCCGATTTGTCCCGGGAACCGTCATCCATAACAATTACCTCAACATTCGGATAAGTGGAACTCAGCACGGAGTCGAGTGTTTCGGCCAGGTACAATTCCGAATTGTAAACAGGAATAATAACGGAAACCAGAGGAAAAACGGCTGAATTTTCTTCTTTTTTATTGTGTTGTATGGAATTATCGGTGCCTGTCATCTAAATTTTGTCTAATCCTTTGGTATATTTTTTCCAGTAGTACTTTAGCGGATTGGTATATTTCAGCATTTTCCACGGGCGGCTGCTGTGTGGAAGATGCAGTACAGGAACATTGGTCAGCAAATAGTTTTTGAAACCCAGTTTTGTTGATTTGTGTGAAATGTAGATGTCGTACCACGTTTTTTCGGAATCCAGATTTTCAAAATTATAGGCATTCAGAAATCGGTTGGTGAGGAGGGTACAGCAAAAACTCAGCCGTTTGCCGGTTTCCACAGTCCCTTTCCGGTAGCTGCGGGCAAACAGGTACGGAAAATTTATTTCACCGGTTTCATCGGTTGTAACGGCTGCTATCAGCCCCGGATTTTTCACTTTGGCAGCCTGGAGCATCAATTTTTGAATTGTTGCGGGCTGTATCACCACATCCGATTCTACAATGACCAGATGGGCATTATCCTCTATGGCTTTTTTCTGAGCCAGTTGCAATACGAGACGATAATTGGGCGATGGATGGGTGGTCAACGATTTGAGATGCACCAGTTCGATGCCGTATTTCCCGGCCGCTTCCTGCAACAGAAAGGTGGTTTCATCGTCGCTGAAATCATTGTAAATCGTGTAGTGTAAATCCGCATAGTTTTCCGAGTTTACAATACTTTCTATCGTCCTGATTGTAGTCCCGAATGAATTTTTTACCGGCGTTATGATATGCAGTTTCATCTTTTATTTCTTCAAAAAACGGTTCAGTAAGGGTATTTCTTTAAGGGGCATATCTTTTTTGATAAAGAAAACGATAAACACAGCCATTAACACAGTTTTCAGAGCTAAATTTACAAGTAAATAAGGTGTTTCAATAAATGAGCTTATGCCAAACAACACAAGCGTTAGAGCCAAATAAATTCCAAGTTTCTTTAAGTGATAATCAATCGGCATAAATTTCTGTCCAAAGAAATATGACAAGAGCATCACTATAAAATATCCTGCAAAAGCACTCCATGCCGAGCCCCAATAACTATATCTGGGCACAAAAATAATATTCCCAACAAATACAATCAACGTTCCGATAGCGGCAAACCACGCTCCATAATGATTTTTATCTTTCAGTTTATACCAGATAGAAAGATTAAAATAAATACCCTGAAAAATAAACGAAAACAGAATTATTGGTACAACTTTTAATCCCACCCAGTATTCACTTGGTACAAGATATTTTATGATGTCCATATATAAAATCATTCCTAAAAAAATTAAGAATGAAAGTATAACAAAAAATTTCATTGCTTCACTGTACGTTTGTGAACTGTCCTCATCTTTGTGTTTGGCAAATACAAAGGGTTCATAAGCAAACCGAAACGCTTGCGTAAACATCATAATCACCAATGCCAACTTACTGACTGCTCCGTAAATACCTAAATCGTTTCCTCCTTTTGTTCCTACCTGCAGAAAAGGAAATATCATTTTGTCTAAATTCTGATTGGCAATTCCAGCTATTCCCAAAAACAATAAGGGATAGGAATATTTGAGCATTTGCTTCAATAATTGACTGTCAAACTTAAATTCAGCTTGAAAAATATATTTGCTTAATATCAGCGTTTGAATGGTTGTGGAAATAATATTTGAAATAAAAATGTAACCTACTCCATAATCAGGGCGATAGAACCAGGAAATAGTAGAAGGAGCTACTTTCATCAAAAAAGGACAAAGCACCAAAAAGAATATATTCAATACTACATTCAGACCAACATATAACAACTTCATTCCTGCAAACACATACGGACGTTTAATAAAACGCAAATAAACGAATGGAATACACGAAAAAGCATCCATCGCCACGCTTAATCCAAGCATCCAGATATATTCAGGATGATTTCTGTAACCCAATGTATTTGCGATAGGCTGTTGAAATATAAGAATGATAATTGCAAAAAGTAAACTTGTAAAACCTATGGAAATCAGCGTATTACCGTAAACTTTTTTAGCATTTGCCGTGTCTTTATTTGCAAAACGGAAAAAACCGGTTTCCATTCCATAAGTTAAAGCAACAATTAATATAGAAGTCCAGGCATATAAATTGGTAACTACACCATATTCAGCAGGATTTGGAAGCGTGTAGGTATAAAGTACCACAAGCATCCAACTTACAAATTTTGCAGCAATATTGGTACCGCCATAAATTACGGTATCTTTCGCCAGCGATTTCATTTCTTTTGCCATAAATTAATTGGCTTTTTTGTATTTATGTATATTCAAACTATTTTTTTCTGAATTTGCTCAGAATTTTGTCAACGAATTTGAATTCAGGTGTTGGTTCAAAATCTTCGGGTTTCAGGTATCCGGCTTCAATGAGCAGTTTAATGGCCTCTTCGGCCTGAGATTCGAGCACATCGAGTTTTACGCCCCCGTTCACATTGGCAAGATAGGCGCGGTTGGTGATCTCATCTCTCCCGAAACATTCGATACCCATCGATTCGAGATAAGATTTAACCATTTCAAAATCGGTGGACTGACTGAAAGTCCGGATATTTACCAATTTTTCCATAATGATGTTTTTTAAAATAATGTTCCCATATCTCCGTATTTCACTTTACCCAGGTGTTTGTAAGCCAGCTCTGTAACTTCCCTCCCGCGTGGCGTGCGTTTCAGAAAACCTTCCTTGATAAGAAAAGGTTCATAGACTTCTTCAAGCGTGCCGGGGTCTTCGCTGAGAGCTGTCGCAATAGTGGTAAGCCCTACAGGTCCGCCCTGAAATTTATCGATGATGGTTGTGAGTATTTTGTTATCCACTTCGTCCAGCCCGTATTTATCTATGTTTAATGCTTCCAGTGCATAGTCGGCTATTTCGGGGTCAATTTTTCCGCTCCCTTTTACCTGAGCAAAGTCGCGTACCCGCCGGAGCAGGGCGTTGGCTATACGCGGTGTACCCCGGCTGCGTCCTGCAATTTCCTGAGCAGCCCGGTGATCAATCTGAACATTCAGCAATCTTGCCGAGCGTTCGATGATACCCGTAATTACAATCGTATCGTAATATTCAAAATGGCAGTTAATGCCAAACCGGGCACGTAGCGGGCTGGTAAGCAGACCGCTGCGGGTTGTCGCTCCAATGAGCGTAAAAGGGTTCAATTCCAGCTGGATGGATCGTGCACTCGGCCCTTTATCTATCATGATATCAATCCGGTAATCTTCCATGGCCGAATAGAGGTATTCTTCCACAATCGGGCTTAGCCGGTGAATTTCGTCGATGAAAAGGACATCGTTTGGCTCCAGGCTGGTGAGCAGTCCGGCCAGATCGCCGGGCTTGTCGAGTACCGGTCCCGACGTGATTTTAAAGCCCACATTCAGTTCGTTGGCAATGATATTGGAAAGTGTGGTTTTGCCCAGTCCCGGAGGTCCGTGAAGCAGTACATGATCCAGCGATTCGGTACGCATGCGGGCAGCCTGAACGAAAATTTTCAGATTTTCCACAATTTTGTTCTGACCCTTAAAATCAGTAAAACTGAGTGGCCGCAAGGCGTTTTCGAGTTCTTTTTCGGTACTTTTATTATTTCGTATGTCAAATGGTTCTTCCATAATTATTTTGTCAGTTCGCTGAATATTTCTTCCATTTTTTTCTCCATCGGTTTCATCATCAGTATTTTGTTGCCGGATTTGACGGCCAAATCGAATAATTTTTCCCGAATATCGGTATCGGCTATAATTCTGAATGTTTTATTGTCGGTTGTTTCCACCGAATGCATTCCTGCTGAAAACTTTAAATCTTCTTCGGACAACGGTTTAAGAAATTCCACTTCCAATTGATAGTAATTTCCGGCATACCGGGAAATCTGGTTGACATCGGTATAATCGGCTACTATTTCGCCTTTATTGATGATTATCACCCGGTTGCAAACGGCTTCAATTTCCTGCAGGATGTGTGTGCTGAAGAGTACGGTCCGGTTTTTCCCGATTTCTTTAATCAGATTGCGGATTTCGACCAACTGATTGGGATCAAGTCCTGTGGTAGGTTCGTCCAGTATCAGCACTTTCGGATTATGAATCAACGCCTGAGCCAGTCCCACCCGTTGGCGGTATCCTTTCGATAATTGTCCGATCTTTTTTCTTATTTCGGGTCGCAGCCCCACCAGGTCAATCAATTCTTCTATCCGTTTTTCCTTATCATGGCCCAACCGGTATGTTTCGGCTACAAAGTTAAGGTATTCCCTCACATACATATCGGTGTAGAGCGGATTTTGTTCGGGCAGATAACCTACATTTTTCTTGGTTTCGAGGGGGTTATCAGCCACTTCCACGCCGCAAATTTTAGCACTGCCGCTCCGGTAATCAAGTGCTCCGGCAAGTATGCGCATGGTGGTGGTTTTTCCGGCTCCGTTGGGTCCCAAAAAACCAACCACTTCCCCTTCACCTATCCGAAAACTGATATCCCGGAGAACCGCCTGCTCACCGAAAGATCGCGAAATATGTGAAATTTCGATCGACATTACTGATTTTCAGTTTTTTTTTCTACGTTTTTGAAATTCAAAACCACCGAAAGAAGAATATACCATAAGATTAGAGGTGCTATGGCTTTTTTCCAGAGAAATGCAATCAACAGCACCGCTCCACCCAGAAATATGAATTGTAAGCGGTTGTCTTTCCAGCTCAGGTTTTTGAATTTGAGGGAAAACATCGGAATTTCGGCTACCAGCAGATAAGAGAATATAGCCGTCAGGCCCATTAAAATATATGGATTTGCTATCAACCAGTCGGACCAGGCGAGTGATAAGCCGGCCCAGAAAATGGCATTGGCAGGGGTTGGCAATCCAATGAAGGAGCTTGTCTGCCGTTCGTCAATGTTGAACTTAGCCAATCGCAATGCAGAGAAAATGGTGATAAGAAAGCCCAGAAATGCATAATTATGGCTGAAATCGGGCGATAACATGTGAAATATCATGGCTCCGGGCACCAGTCCAAAACTAACCACATCGGCGAGTGAATCCAACTCTTTTCCCATGGGTGAATAGGCTCTTAGCAGACGGGCAGCCATTCCATCCAGAAAATCGAATATTGCCGAAAAAATAATGGCAAGAGCTACACCTTCATAATTTCCGTTAAAGGCGAACCAAACGCCCACGCAACCCGAAAAGAGATTTAGACAGGTTATAGTATTTGGAATATGTTTTATCATGTTAATACCTCCCGTTTTTGTTGTTGAAAAAGTTGAAAATCAGTTATAATCGATAGAAAATCATAGAAATATATTTTTTAGAAAGGCACTTTACTGTCCATCCAGATGGTTACAGGCCCATCGTTGATAAGTTGCACCTGCATATCGGCTCCAAATTCTCCGGTTTCGACCTGTTTTTTCAGGTGTTTTTCTGTTTCCTGGCAAAAATGCCGGTACAGCGGTATTGCTTTTTCGGGCCTCGCCGCTTTGATGTACGATGGCCGGTTGCCCTTCTGGGTTTGTGCATGAAGCGTAAACTGACTGATTATCATTATCTCGCCATCAACTTGGGTTACCGGTAAATTCATCACCCCGTTTTCGTCGTTAAAAAGCCGCATTTTCACCAGTTTGGATGCCAGACGGCAGCTGTCGTCCTCCTCATCGGCATCTTCAATCCCGACAAAAACCAGCAGTCCGCCCCCAATTTGCGATTTCAACCGTCCTTTGATGGTAACTGAAGCTTCTTTTACCCGCTGAATTAAAATTCTCATAGTCAATATCTTCTAATAAATCTATCTGCTTCATAATCAGAATGGATAACCGATGGCCAGGTTAATGGCAAAATCATTGGCATTGAATTTTGTCCGCCATTGTTCGGTTCGTTCCAGCGCCGGATTGAAGAGTTTCAATCCCAGGTCCACCCGCAACACAAAGAAGGAAAAATCGGCGCGGATACCGGTTCCGTAGGCAATTCCCAGTTGTCCAAGAAATTTATCGAACCGAAAAACACCACCCGGCTGAGCCACGTAATTGCGTATGGTCCATATATTTCCGGCATCCAGAAAGAAAGCTCCGTCCAGTTTCCAGAAAAGTTTGGTGCGGTACTCCATGTTCAGATCCAGCTTGATATCACCCATTTGCGTGTTGTAATCCACATAGTTGCCCGGACTGCGGTAGGTTCCCGGTCCCAGCTGATAAGCCGTCCAGCCTCTTACACTATTGGCGCCTCCGGAGAAATACCGTTTTTCGAACGGCATTCTTTCGGCATTACCATAAGGTATGGCTATACCCAGCCCGGCGTGATACACCAGGCGATTGTTGGCATCATAAATATGGTGATAGGAGATATGAAAATCGGTTTTAACGTATTGTGCATATCTTATTCCAAAGACTTTGAATGCACCTGTAGAGTCGGGTTTAGCACCCAGCAGTGAATTGGCTCCCTGAAGAATATTGCCGGCGGTTTCCACGCCATAATTCATGGTTGTATAATTGCGGAAGGGCTTGGTGGGTGTGAAACCACTGTAGGAACCACTGTAACCGGTTCGCATAATCAGGTGCGGTTCAAAGTTGTAGGCAAAAGTAGGATTTGAATTAATATAATCCTGATATTCACCGGTTATTTTGGGGTAATTCACATAGCTGATATCGAGCACATCAAAATTGTGCTTAATCTGAAATTTCTCACTCCAGCTGTATTTGAATCCGGCACCGGTAACAATTCCGGTGTATTCCTTCGGTCGGTCGCGGTAGCTCATGGTTGCTGTCACTTCGGTGTTGGCACGTATATTCCGACGCATGTCCAGACTGGAAAACGGGAGTAAAAAGGTTGGAAATTTCAATCCAACGTCGGCGCCCACTTCGATGGCTTTTTGTCCCGTTCCCTGATATTCATAGGCCATACGTCCCTTGACCGACACGGTTTCGGAACCCTTTAACGCATTGCGGTGACCGTAGTTAATGTTTCCTCCAAATCCCCAGTAGCCGGCCGAATAGGTGACTTCACCGTCGGCCGAGATGGATTGCAGTTTATTGGGAGTGATTACAACATAGCAATCCAGTTTGTCTTTATCCACTTCTCGGTAACTTACATTCACATATTTCACCGCACTCAGTGAGTTGAGTGAGCTGTAGGTTCGTTCCACCGCCCGGTCGCTGTACCTTCTGCCGGGGATAATGAGTGTATGTTCTATCAGCACCGTTGGCCGTATATTGCGTTTGTTTTCATACACCAGGTTATAGTCACCCAGCGTAAGAGAATCAAGCGTAATGCCGGTGTTCAGCATATCCGTTGTTTTATCGCTTTCGCAGTAAAAATGGACTTTATTGATCGTATATTGCCTGAAAACCCGTTCCCTGATATCCTCATCCGCTTTTTTCAATTGCTCGTTGAGTTCCAGCACCAGATCTATCCGGTGCGATATCTGGGTGCTGTCGGCATAATATTGCAGCAGGTCTTTGGTGAAATTATAATAGCCCAGCTCTCTGAATTTGGAAGCAATGCGGTCTCTTTCCTGGTCAAAGAGATCACTGTCGAAAAGTTTGCCGGTTTTGATAAGGCTCTCGGCCGTGTCCGAAGCAATTTCAGCCAGTTCGGGCTGACTGATATTGACCGAATAGCTGTTGAGTGTATATGGTTTATTGGACTGGATCGTGTAGGTAACATCCGCCACTTTTTCTTTCGGAAATGTAACCTCACTTTTCACGCTGGCATCCATATAGCCTTTGTTGCTGAACAGTTTGGAGATTTCCCTTTCGGTAATGGTCGTAAGGGAGGGATTGTATATGACCGGTTCTTCGCCCATTTTTTTCAGTCGCCGGTTTATCCATTTGCTGGTATCGGGCCCCGACAGGTTGTAGATACCCAGCTGCATTTTGAATATTCCAAATATCTCATTATTCGGAGTTTGGCGAACGTAGGTGGCAATATCTTCTTTTAAAATTGTTTTATTGTCCGATTCCAGTTTTACTTTATTCAGCAAATGCTCATTATCAGGAACATACTTGATGGGATTGCACGCCAAAGCAAGCAACCCGAGAGCAAGCACAAATGAACCCTTTGATAATCTCATTTCAATATTCAGAAAAACCGGTTATAATCAAAAACTTTTGCAAATATAACCTTAATTCTCGTTTTCTTTATTAGTTTTGTAATGTAAAATGTGTCCCGAGGATGAAAACGGACAAAAACAAACGGAAGATTATGCTGTCAAAATCGAAAATTAAATGGATACATTCGCTGGAACTCAAAAAAAACCGGGACGAGCAAAATCTGTTCGTAGCAGAGGGAATTAAACTGGTTTCGGATTTATTGCCGCATCTTCAATGCCGGTTTTTAGCCGTTTGCAGTACTGATTTTGACTTCAATCTGAATTCCAACACGGTGGCAGAAGCAGAACGGGTTACAGAAGAGGAATATAAGAAAATAACCCTTCAGAAGACGCCACAAGGCGTAATGGCTATTTTTGAAAAGCCCGCCGATACGTGGAATGAAGCCGAAATCATCAACAGCCTCAGTCTGGCATTGGACGATGTGCAGGATCCCGGAAACCTGGGCACCATTATCCGTCTGGCTGACTGGTTCGGGATCAGGCATGTATTTTGCTCCCTGCATTGTGCCGATGTTTACAGTCCGAAAACCATACAGGCTACCATGGGAGCAATAGCCGGGGTAAATGTGCATTATGTGGATCTGCCGTCGTTTCTACGGCAAATGAAAGGAAAAATCCCGGTGTACGGAACCTTTATGGATGGAACGAATATCTATGAAAAAACACTGGAAAACAATGCCATACTGGTGATGGGTAATGAAGGAAACGGCATTTCGG
>CALMZF010000108.1 GCA_937870645.1 uncultured Paludibacter sp.
AACTCCAAATTCTATTTCCAGTTCCCCGAAAGTAGAGGATGTGTCTTCGAGCGTATCATTATAGACTATCCAACAATTGTATGATGAGGAGGCTGAAGTATTTACAAACCAACTCCTTTATGTGTCGGTACTACCTGCCTGATACTTCCATCTTCATTAAATTCAAGTTTATCGATGCAAACTTCACGATTGTAACCGGCAGCATCTCCCATCTTTATGCCATCGGGATAGCTAAACCTGTGATATACAATGTACCATTCATCTTTACCGGGAATTTGCAGCACTGAATTATGTCCGGTTCCAAAGATACCCTGCAAGGTGTCTTTCGCTAAAATCAGGTTGTTTTCCGGTATTGTGAATTTTCCAAGCGGAGAATCGGAAATTGCATATCTGACGCGATAATTTGGGCTGCGTGTGTCATCTTCCGACCACAGAAAATAATATTTTCCTTTGCGATAAAATACATAAGTTCCTTCCCTGTAGGTGCGGTCCGGCTTCAGGATGCTTTGTGTTCCGGGTTTGATCGAAGTCATATCTTTGTTCAGTTCGGCACCTGCCATAAAACCATTGCCCCAGTAAATGTAACTTTTTCCGGTTTGCGGATCGGTAAATACATCGGGATCAATTACTTGACCACGATTAACACCTTCAGGCCTGTCGGCAAGCAGTGGTTTTCCGAGGTCTTTAAATGGTCCGGCAGGATGATCAGCAACTGCCACGCCAACTTTTTGAGCTGCTGTGAAATAATAGAAATATTTGTATTTTCCTTTGATTTTCTTTTCTACAATGCAGGGAGCCCAGGCGTTGCGATCAGCCCAGCTTACATCTTTACCCAATTGGATAATAATCCCTTCATCTTTCCAGTCTGTCAGATCGTCGGATGAGAACGCTTTGAAATAGTTGCCTGACCAACCGGTAAATCCGTCACTGGTAGGGTAGAGGTAGTATTTTTTTGTTTTTTTTGAGTACAGAATTTCCGGGTCGGCATAGTAACCGCTAAGTACCGGGTTATTGTTAATTTCCGGAAAACCTTCAGGTTTACCCCATTGTTTGATAAGAGACCGGAGTTCGTCGCGGGTAATGGAGATAACGGTACCGTGCCGCGGTTTGAAATTCATTTTTACATCCTGATCAATGATTGTAAAGTTTTTCAGGTCGGTACTCCTGGTAAACTGATAACTGTGTGCCCTGTACATATCATACATCATGATGTAGCTGTCTGAGTTATTCAGTTTGAAAACTCCGGAGCCTTCTACGTCTTCTTTGGTAGGTTGAAGATAGGAGTCATTTTCCGTCCAGTTACCGGAAGTTAAGGAAGTGGTAGTTGCTGATTTTATTCCTGATGATTGTTTATTGCCGGTTTTACAAAACAGATGGTAGAGACTGTCCTTCCGGATGATATCACCGTCAATGCAATAATCGCCGGAACGGGGTATAAACAACGGTTTTGGTTCTCCTTCCAGGTCGGTGAAATCTTTATTGGCATAGGCATAGTAAATGATATCATTCTTTTCTCCGTGTTTCATCGACCAGTAAATCATGTATTTTTTTGCCACCGCATCATAGATTGTCTGAGGAGCCCACACCCGTTTGAGTTCTTCCTGTCCGGTAAATCTTTGCTGAATATTAATTACTTTCGAAGACCAGTTTATCAGGTCGGTCGATTTCAGTAAAACCATTGCCCGATTACTATCCCAGCCTTTTGATGAAACCATATCGGTAGCAACCATGTAGAACGTTTTGCCGTCTTCACTGCGAAGAATATGAGGATCGCGTACGCCACCCGAAGAACTGATAATTTTGGAATCTATTACCGGATTGTTATCATTCAGCGCAAAATAATTATATCCGTCTGAACTGACTGCAAACCGGATTGCCTCGTCGGCCGGGCGGTTGCCGGTAAAATACACGAACAGATAAGCTGTTTTATCTTTTTCGGCTAATGCAGGCGGCTGAGAATTACAAACTGAAATTACTGATAAAAATAACAAGAGTGAAATAACGGCTTTTCTGAACATAGTGCTTTATATTATTTTTTAAAGTAAAATGGAATTATTTCATTGAAATCCGGTACAAACCTGCTCCATGCCTGCGAATGGTTGGAGCAAATTCACCGGTGAACGTTCCCAGATCTACACCTTTCCAAAGGTCACGAATGCGGCACGATTTGTCGAAACCGATATCTGCAAGTTTTACGGTTATTTGTAACGAATCGGCTGGTGGCGGGCTGGATGGGTTTTCGGTAAAAACCATAAACTGCACGGAGGAACCTGTGTTTTGAGCTGCTCCGGCATCGTCCAGACCAACTTTCGATGAAAAACGGGTGTATCCGGCAGGTAGATCATATTCGATAACAGAATTGGCATGAGTTCCAAGACCATCAGCGTAGCTTACATTGTTAACCGCTAGTGTTGATCCTGAGACCGCTTTGTTTTTCATTACACGTCCCCAACCCGAAGTGGATTTCACCCAATTCAGAGTGCTAAGCTTCAGGGTATCTTTATCGTTATAAATTACAGGTGAAATCCAATCGGCATGATCCCAGCCAATGCCATCGTTGTTGTCACTCACAGCAAGATACAGTTTCGATGCTCCAATTATCGAAATATCTGTATATGTGCTTTGTCCGGGTGTTTCCTTGGTTATTGGTCCGCTTTTCCAAACAGCCTTATTTTCAGTAATTTCCAAAGCATCCTGAGCATTAAAAACGGCCAGGTATTTATCGCCCGATTTTGGATCATCAGCAACCCAGGCGTACAATCCGTTTTGGGCAAACAGTTCATGATTATTTTTGCTTTTTTTGTTCACAGCCAGCACTTCTTTGTTGGTAATAAGTTTCATTGTAAACTCGTCACTTGTAGGGAGGTCTCCACCAAAAATTAGCGGCGATCGGGCAATACTCCACAATGTCATAAGCGTGTATTGTTCGTCGGGAGTAAAGGCTGTGTTACGGTCGTTGCCCCGTTCGGCACGAATAGCAAGATGACCAAGCGGAAGCATATCGCCATCAGGCCATGCACCTTCACGTATATAAGGCGACCATCTTCTGAAAATATCGAAGTGTTCTTTCAACGGAGGCCAGCTGTCCCAGAAATCGTCGATAACACGCCACATGTTGGCATGTTGCGAGACATGCTCTGCATTAGCTATCGGGGTTTCGCCGGGAGAAGTACTCAGCACAATTTTTCGACCTGTGCGGTCAATGGCTTTGCGGATTAATTCAATTTCGGCCTGATGGTACGGGCGCGACAGGTCGTCAATTTTAATAAAATCCACACCCCAAGAGGCGTACATATCAAACAGGGAGTTGTAGTATTCCTGTGCTCCGGGCCTGGTTGCATCAACCGTGTACATATCCCTGAGCCATGTACACAGCTGGTTGGTATTGTAAATATCCTTAGCAGTATAGTTGGTTCCCAGAATTGGCAATTCGCGCTCAACAGCAATTTTTGGAATGCCGCGCATGATGTGGATGCCGAATTTCAATCCTTTCCTGTGAATATAATCGGCCAGGGGCTTAAAACCTTTTCCGTTTGTTGCCGATGGGAATCTGTTTTCTGCAGGAATAAACCGCCCGAACCCATCCATGGAATAAACCGCGTCTTTTTCGTTGTATCCGTGTGCCTTATCGTTGGCAACGTACCAGCGGATATCCACAACCACGTATTCCCAACCAAATTTTCTGAGTTTTTTAGCCATGAAGTCTGCATTGGCTTTCACTTCGCCTTCAGTGACTGTAGGTCCGTAACAATCCCAACTGTTCCATCCCATAGGCGGTTCGGATGCCCAGGAATGAAAAGATTTCTTGGTGGAGGAACTTTGAGCGTAACTGAAATCTGTACTGAATAAAACTACCGTTATCAGCAGGCTGAGAATTTTGATGCAATGTTTATAGTTCATATTTTTAAATTGATACATATATATTCTTTAAATGTATTTTGATAGGTTTCAAAATAGTTTATCACCTGATATCACCTGATTTTATCCGGATAAGCGTAAAGGAATAGGCCGGCAGATGGCTGGTGAAATTTTCAGTTACAGTGATATTGCTGGTAACCGGAAGTGCTTTTTTATCGCCGGGTTTTCCTGTAAGCACAATTTGTGTTGCCTGAGGATTAAAATTCCCCATACCGGACAAATTTACCCGAACAGCCGCTTCGACAGGAAGCATATTGACAAGTTTAACGATATAATCATTGGTTTTGCTGTCATGAACAATGGAAACGCCTATTCTTTTACCAACTATTTCCCGTTCGTCGGAAAGCTGCACGGTGCTGTTGATGTAGCTGTTTCCCGAATGCTGACCGAATAACTGCTGGATGTAGTAATTAACCGTTGGTTTGACTTCATTATTATTGAAATAAATGAGATCGGGATTCCATTGTGTAAAACCTTCTTTGGCCAGGAGAGGAGCATAGGATGCCATCGAAACCACATCGGCATTACGTTCGAGCGCTGTGAGATATATTGCTTCGCTCAGGGCATTGTACAGGGCATTTCCGCGCGATGCATATTCACCAAGGTAGACTTTGGATTTCGAACGATCGTATTTGTCGTAAAAATACTGATTGTTGATAAACCATCCCGGATTTTGATAGTAATGTTCATCAACTATCGGAATGTTCAACTTATCCGCAATTTTCCAGCCCTCAACATAATCAGTACCTTCCGAAGCCGGTCCCACTGTTCCGATAATGGTAATTTCGGGATGCTTTTCTTTTACGGCATTATATATTTTAGTAAAACGCTCTTCGAATATATCAGTAATCAGATCTTCATTGCCTATGCCGATGTATTCCAGGTTAAAAGGTGCAGGATGTCCGGCTTCGGCGCGTTTTTTACCCCAGACAGATTTTACATCACCGTTACAATATTCAATCAGATCGAGAATATCCTGAATATAAGCATCCATTTCGCACATGGGGATGCCACCCTGCTGACCGGCTCCTCCGCAGGAAGAATTCTGACAGGGTACCCCCGCAGCAATTACGGGCACAGGTTTGGCTCCGATATCTTCGCAGAACTGCAGGTATTCAAAATAACCCAATCCGGCGGACTGGTGATAATTCCACAGGTTGCGCTGTGGTTTGCGGGCTTCCAGTGGTCCGATGGTGTTTTTCCATCGGTAAATGTTTCCAATCCCGTCGCCATGAGCTACACAACCGCCCGGAAAACGAATAAAGCGCGGATGCAATCCTGCAATGGCTTCGGCAAGATCGGTACGCAACCCGTTAGTATGTCCTTTGAATGTCTTCTGAGGAAACAGTGAAATCATATCCAGTGAAACCTTTCCTGTGGTTTCCGGTATAATTGCCAGACTGGCGTCGGCTACCGTTTTGTTGGCAGTGATGACAGCTTTCACCTTTTGCCACTTTCCCGCAGTTGCTTTAATTCTGGTTTCTCCGCAGATTTCCCCGTTTTTCCCGGTGAGCCGGATGGATATATATCCTGTTTTGTTGTCTGGTTTACGTACAAAAACCGAAAAGTTATATTTTTCCCCTTTTGTTATGGCTATGCCGTTAAAACCCTCGTTAATCAATGCCGATCCGGTTTGGGAAACATTCAGGGTGGCATAGTGTGGGTTGTTGGGGTGAATGGGTGAAACCGTATCGATAGTAAGCGCAACACCGTTTCCGATGACATTCCACGCTTTTGTACTTGTCCATGATTTGTCCCTGCCGCTTTTATCGCTCAGAGAGTATTCAAAGTCGCGATTTTGAATAAGTTCGGCATACAGACCGCCATCGGCAGCATAGTTGATGTCCTCGAAAAAAACTCCGATCAACATATCACTGATTTTTTTACGCTGATTTACATTCGCGTTGATGGTAAGCTGCACGGGTTTCAGAGAGGCAAATCGTGCGCTATCATCCTTAAAACTTTCGTTTGAAAAGTTATTGTTATACTCCGACAACTGCCAGGCTTTTATCAGGTTGTTGATCACATTCCATGAAACTTTGTGGACAGTTCCGGTCTGGGTATTCCCAGCAATTGTTACATGTTGCCGTTTATTCAGCCTGATGTCTTTGTTAAGCGGTATTGTCGCGGAGTATTCCTTGAAATCGCGGGTAGTGGCAGCATAAACCAATGAATCTTTATGGAGGTTGCTGATCCAGGTGATGGTATAAAGTCCGCTTGCCTTGTCGAAGGAAACTTCCGGCTGCAGGCAGTTATTATCCTTAATGACGTTGGGATAGGTTTGAGGTAACCAGTATATTAAATCGGTGGAAGAGGAGTGTGCAAATGTACCATCATATTCATTCAGGCTCCAGAGACAGTGCCAGATTTGTTTGTTGTCCTGAAACAGAAAAGGGGTTACCAATCTTTTTTCGGCGCCCCAGCGTCCGTAATCGCTGAAAAGGAAGCGATGTTCAGGTCCGATAGAATGCCAGTTGACCTGATCAATGCTCCAGGCAAAATGCAATCCGTTATGTCCGTCGTTTTTCAGGCTTGAATACGAAAAAAGAAAGGCAGAGTCAGGCTCACTGGCTGAAACAGAAACAATATTCCGGCTAAACAGAAAAATAAACAGGAAAAGTAAAGCAACGTGTTTTTTCATTTGAATAATTTTGTCGTGGTATCAGAAACTGATAATTCGCCCAAAATTAGAATAAAAAACACAACAATCAAACACAACGATCGCTTTCGGTCAAAGTGTGGATAAAAAATATCATTTATAATACCATTAGCCCGTTCAACGTGAAAACCGGTCTTAGAGAAACCTACAAATGGAAGTTCAGTTTTTCTTTTTTGCTTGCCAGCTGTTTTTCGAGTCGTTCAATTTCCAGGGCAAGTTTTTTTTCTTCATTTTCCTTTTCTTTCCGGATATTAGTTTCAATCTGTTCGTCGACGATTTTTGCAACTTTTACCAGATGTAATTTAAGTCTTTTGATGTCTTTGTCGGGCAGTGCGCGCAGGTATTTTTTAATCAGCGCGTCCAGTTCGCTGAAATTTTCGGATTTAATTCCCAAATGCCTTGATTTTTCCATGGTGTACTGGTCTTCCTTTTCCTGAAACTTTGCAAGTGAAATCAGTTTTTCCGTGTTAGTCATTGCATTGTATTGCTTAATTTGGTCCTGTGAGAGAGAATTCAGATAATGATCCTGAATGTATTTCAACTTTTCCAGTTCTTCACCGGCTTCCTGCTCCTTCCGGTTAATTTTTGGGTGATTTGCATTCGTTTCCATAATAGCATTTATTTTCAGGGTGAATAAATTTGATATCTTTCAGTATTAAAACAATGAAAACTCCTGATTTGTTGCTGTTTTAATACGTATAATATTTTTGCCGTCGGGAATAAAAAACGCGAACAGTAGAAAAAAAAATGTAATCCAATAAAATGCTTCATTTTAATTGGATTTATATTCTTTTAGCTAAACTAAATAAACTAACCATTAATCATTTACGTTTTATTATTGGCTGAAAGTATATTTAAATGCTTAGTAAGTTCAGAGGATGTATGATGAACCGAAAACTGAAATTTTTATTCCAGGGGTGATTAGTTTTTAGTGAGTGTTTTATTATTCAAAATTAGTAGAGTCATGTTGAAAATTCATGAATTAATCAGGGCAAGTGGTTATACGCTGAAAGAAATAGCTGACGCTGTGGGCGATACGGAAGAAAATCTGACAAGAAGTATATCGGGCAATCCTACAATGGACAAATTGGAAATGATTGCGCATATACTGGGTGTGAAAGTGACCGATTTCCTGTGTGAAAATCAGGAGGAAGATGAACTGTATGGTGTGGTAATTTTCAAGAAAAAAACCTATAAAATTGGCAACAGACAAGATCTGGACAAATTATACGATGATGTTCACAAAGGCTACTATCAGGTGAAATCATTCTTTTAAACATGTTCAGTGCAAGAGAAACTTAACATACTTGTGATTTCCATTTCATTAACTCAACAGCTACCACTATGAATTTTACAGTTGTAATCGTTGCTGGCTTTTGTGCCATATTGCTGACACTCTATTTGTTGGTTCGTAACTATAATGAAAAAGATGACAGCAAAGAACCCTGAATCTCACAGTGGATTATAACTGCTGCAACAGAATGTCAGACTTTTAAAAAGTCGTGTGATAATGTCAATTAGCCGCTATCTTTTTAAAGGTCTGATTGTTTTTTTTCTGAAATGATAAACAGTAGCTGTTATACTTGTCAATATCAGCACCATCCCTGCACCAAACAACCACCAGTTGAAAGTAACCGGTACGAATCGCGCTGCCGTTTCCCAAAATCCGGAGTTGGCTTTCATATCGAAATCAGATTGAATAATCAGCATCAGGAAATCCTCCACAAACGATAACAGTATAAGTGCAGCTCCTGTAAGTGTCAGTATCCATTCGGTCATGCGGATTTTAAAACCGCGGTGCATTTCCCTTTTGTACATGAAGGTGACCGACATTACTATCATGGCAGCAGAGCAAATAACCGGAGCGAGAACCGGACTTATCCAGGGCACGGGTATCAGAAAGAGTATATCCCACGTAAGCAGACTGGCCGGCCAATCCAGTATCACTTTTAGTGCCGCGTAGTAAATGAGGTCCCAAATGGCAAAACTGAAAAGAAAATACAGAAAACGGCTCAAATTATCTCTTCCGGCAATTATTCCCACTGCAGCAAGCATAACCACAGTCGCTGTTTCACGCGTCCACTCCACATACATCATTTCGGGAGTGATGAATAAAAGTGGAAACATAAACCCATTGGGATAATAAACCTGCCGAAGATAAACCACAACAATCGCCTCGAGCACACCCATGGCTATGCTGAAAATACCAGTCCAAATAAATGTTCTGTTTATTACACTCACCGACTTTTTCATGGCAGTTATGCATCGTTTTTCTCTTTTAATAACAAATTCGCTCACCGAATGTTGGAAAGAGATTTGATTTGAACACGAAAACATAATGAAGCAAAAAAACGAAAAAAATGTCAATCTTGTAGATTTTAATAATTATTCCTTCAACTAAAATAAAGTCAAAGTTGTTTATTTATTGAACGGTTAGCCGTTTCATTAAAGAGTAAATTATAAATTTTCAGGAGTATGAATATCCTAAAATTATTAGGCCGGTTGGGACAGGGAGCTTTCTCCGGCCGCAGGGCAGGTGGTAATATCCGCACTTGGTTTACGAACAGAAATGAAGAAAACGAAAGAGCACGTAATCATGCAATTACACACGAAGTTAAACATATTCCCATCCGGAATGGCAGTCGCGGCGAAGGAATAGGAATGGGGCACCGCAATAAAAAATCAAGCACTAAATAGAATATATATTCGATCAATATCAGAACTGATTGAACTGACAAATAATCATCATTAATCAATTTCTGAGAAATTCATATCAAGTGTTGACCTGCTGTATTGTAAACATTTATAGCAGGAGTAAATGATTATTTTGTAATTGAAAGAAAATCAAAAACAAAAAACAATCGGGAACTGTTTTAATAAAAAAGAGAAGAAAAACTAAGGTGAAAATTTCGGAAAAAAAATCATTCAGTCTGAATATTTTAAAGTTATTATAATTTTCAGTTAACATTAAATAATCAGTATTATGAAACGAACTTGGCTTTTATTTTCAATGGCATGTCTCCTTGCTTGTGGTTTCGTAGCCTGCGGCCCAAAGGAGAAGGATAAAAAAGATATTGTGATTGCTGTTATCCCCAAAGTGGATAATGAAATCTTTGATCAGGTTAAGGTTAGTGCCACCGAAGCCGCCAAAGAGTTGGGAATAACGCTGACGTGGGAAGCACCTACATCCAACAGCGGTCAGAAACAAAAAGAACTGATAGAAAACCTGATAAAATACAAAGTGGATGGAATTCTGATTAGCTGCAACGACGAAGTCTTTTTGCGTGAACCCATCAACGAAGCTGCAAAAGCCGGAATTAAGGTTGCCACATACGATTCCGACTGTCCGGTTAGCAAGCGGATTTTCTATATTGGAACCGATAACGAAAAAGCCGGGAAAATTTGTGGCGAAACACTCCTCAAACTTTATGAAAAAAACAAGCGGACACCGAATCAGATCCTCGTGTTGAGTGGCGGCACCACTGCTCTCAACATGAAACAACGACTGAAAGGATTTCGCGATGTGATAAGTGCCGATAAAATTAACGGGGTGCTTTATTCTATGGAAATGGCCGATTTCGGCAAAGATCTGTTGAGCCTCAAATTATCTGAGAATAAGAATATTAATGGCGTACAATTACTCTGGAGTGTACCTGTGTTGGGGGGAGTGGATAGTGTGCCTGCCCTGGCAAGATATATGAAAAATGGCGGCATTTCTGTTTTCTTCGATGTTTCAAAACCGCTGCTCCGATATATAAAGACCAACCCGAATTGCGCCACCATGAAGCAGGACTTCCATGCTATGGGCTACAACGGGGTGAAAAATCTCTACAATGCCATTACGGAGAAACCATTCGAACCGGAAATCCTCTACGATGTGAAGGTCGTAGATCAAGGCAATGCGGAAGAGGAACTGAAATTGCTTGAAAAACCAAAATAATATCCATTGGCCGATTTCAAAAAATAAAGGCGTTAAACCCGAAAGGTTAACGCCTTTTTTGTAAATTGAAATAGCCGGATTTACACTACCTTGGGAGGAATAAGTCCGTAATCTTCCTTCCTCCGTATTTCCTCAATAAACGATTTCAACTTCACACTGTCTTTCACTCCCGTTTCCGATTCGAATTTACTGTTGACATCCACACCAATCAGTTTGGGGTGTTTGAAATGTTTGATGAGATGAACATCTTCCACCGACATGTGCCCCTTCAAGAGAAAGGGTACTTCGCCCCGGTATTCGGTAAGTAAATTCCAGTTGAATTTTTTATCCGTAACCCGTCCGTAAACGTCTTTGCGGATATCGAATATAAAATAATCACATACCTCGGAATAAGCCTTTGTCATCTTGAAATTATCAATGTTCATCACCGAAAAAGCCTTGATTACTATCAGGTTATCGTTCTTTAATTCATGACAGACTTTTACCCTGTCGGCGCCGTGTATCTGCACTCCATCCAAATCGTACTTGCATACCGCACCGATTATGGTTTCTAAATCTTCATGAACAAACACACCGATTTTTTTTACTTTCCGGGGAATTTTTTCCAGTGTCTGAAGGTCAATACTGTTTCCTGCGTACCTGGGAGAAGCAGGAAATAATTCAAATCCCATGAAATCGGGATGTAAATGCGCAACTTCATGAATATTGTCCGGATAAATCATTCCGCAAACTTTAATTAACATAATGGTGATGTTTTTATGTGAGTTTTGCTGACAGTTAGTTCACTGATTGACGTCCTAAAGTGTGCTCAAAAATAATCAATTTAATTCGCTTCATACATTAAAACATTTTAATTCTTTGTTTTGTTTCAACTAAAAATTATTTAAAAATTATTTTCAAATAAACAGACCCGATTAGAATGAATAACAGATTGTCGCGCGATTGATTGTTGGTCGAAAAAATTCTGCATATCTTTGTCATTGATCCAAAAAACAGGAGTGAAATATTTAAATAAAAAAGTCTATGAATAAACTGAAAGCATTGATTATTACCTGTCTGCTTGTAGCAGTGGCTGCTGCAGGATGCCAGTCGGGCAGCAAAGGAAATGAAACCATGAAACAAAAGAATTTTATCAGCACGAAAACTGTAGAAAAAGTCAGTTCGGCACTGATTGACTCGCTTGGTCAGTCGGCCAAATTCAGAGTGGAAAGAGGAGTGAAACAGGTGGCGGCATTGTGGGTCGAAAGTGATGGTAATGAAACCGAATTTACTCAATTCTGCAGGGATAATTTTATAAACGATACCACCAAACTGAGAACACTTTATCAGCGGTTGGAGCAAAATTTTGAAACGCTCAACGGCTATTTTCATCAGATTGATGTCAAACTAAAAGAACCCATCCAGTTGACCGGATACGAATCCACGCCGCTGGATATGCTCTTTGGCGGATATGATGTCACGGCTCATCTCGACGAAGACCTCTACACCAACAAAGTGGCATTCATCACCGCGTTGAATTTTCCTTTTTATTCATTGGAAGAAAAAACAAAACTGGGTGAAACCTGGACCCGCCAGCAATGGGCTTATGCACGAATGGGCGACCGCTTCATTTCACGCATACCTTCGGCTGATCTGCAGCATTTGTCGCAAACTCTCACCGATGCCGATTCCTATATTTCCAATTATAATATCTTTATGGGACAATTGGTGGATGACAAAGGGCAAAAGCTGTTCCCCGCTGATATGCAATTAATTACCCACTGGGGGCTGCGCGACGAACTGAAATCGGATTATGCAGACAAGGTTAATGGTAAAACCAAACAGGAAATGATTTACGGGGTGATGAAACGTATTATCGATCAGAGCATTCCGCAGGAAGTAATCAATAAAGGTGACTACAACTGGAACCCGTTAACCAATAAATTATCGCAGAACGGAAAGGAAATCACAGCCAATCCCGAAAATAATAAACGTTACGAAGTGCTCCTCAACAACTTCAAAGCCAACCGCCGGATTGATGCATTCTCACCGCATTATCCCGATGCTATTTCCCGAAATTTTGATGCTACGATGGAAATTCCGCTGAAAGATGTGGAAAATTTATTTCGCTCCCTGCTTGCATCGCCTCAGGTGAAGGACGTGGCAAAACTTATTCAATCCAGACTTGGTCGCGAACTTCGTCCATACGACATTTGGTACAACGGTTTCAAAGCAAAGGGAACAATTTCAGAAGATGAACTGACCAAAATTACCGCTGCTAAATACCCCAATCCGAAAGCGCTGGAAAAAGATTTGTCAACGATACTTGTAAAACTTGGTTTCAAGACAGACAAAGCACAACAAATTGCATCGCTCGTTCAGGTTGACCCTTCGCTTGGAGCCGGTCATGCCTGGGGAGCCATGATGAAAGGAGATAAAGCTCATCTGCGCACCCGTATCGGAGCCAAAGGCATGGATTACAAAGGATACAACATAGCTGTACATGAATTCGGACACAATACCGAGCAAACCATCACCCTCAATGACGTGGATTACTGGATGCTCAACGGGGTACCCAACAATGCATTTACCGAAGCCGTGGCGTTTATGTTCCAGAAACGCGATTTGGAATTGCTTGGAATAAAAAATACAAATCCCGATGCGGAAGCTTATCTGGCGCTCGATAATTTCTGGGCCTGCTACGAAATAATGGGTGTGGCCCTGGTGGATATTGCGGTGTGGCAATGGATGTATGCTAATCCGGACGCCACTCCCGCACAGCTGAAGGATGCTGTAATCTCTGAAGCTCAGAAAGTGTGGAACCAATACTATGCAGGCATTCTGGGCGGTAAAGATGAACCAATCCTTGGCATTTATTCCCACATGATTGATTATCCGTTGTACTTATCCTATTATCCGCTCGGACATCTTATCGATTTTCAGATCGAACAGCAGATGAAAGGAAAAAACTTTGCGGAAGAATTGCAGCGAATGTATGCACAGGGACGCATTGTTCCGCAAATCTGGATGCAGCGGAGTGTGGGAAATTCTATTTCGGTGGAACCAACGCTGAAAGCTGTGGACGAAGCATTGAAAGTGGTGAAATAAAAAACTTTCTCAATTTTCGCATGCTGTTTTTTATGTTTTCGTACTCCATTTCTGAACCAATCGACCTCGTCCGGTGAGCCGAAAAATCAGTGAG
>CALMZF010000109.1 GCA_937870645.1 uncultured Paludibacter sp.
TGCTCCTGTTGCAATACCGCTGTTTAAGGCGATAAATCCGGCATCGCGTCCCATCACTTCGATGAAAAATAGTCGTTCATGTGAGGATGCTGTATCACGGATTTTGTCCACGGCCTCTACAATGGTATTGAGAGCTGTATCGTACCCAATGGTTGAATCAGTTCCAAACAAATCATTGTCGATGGTGCCGGGCAGACCTACAATGGGGATATTGAACTCCTGGGCAAACACACGGGCTCCGGTAAAAGTACCATCGCCACCGATAACCACAAGTGCGTCAATGTCTTCATTTCTCATTGTTTGGTAAGCCATTTTGCGTCCTTCGGGCGTTCTGAATTCTTCACAACGGGCAGTTTTTAGGATGGTACCGCCCTGCTGAATGATATTACTTACATTCTGTGTCTGAAATTCTTTTATTTCGCCGGTAATCAGTCCCTTATATCCACGATATATTGCTTTTACGCTGATGCCGTTAAAAATGGCGGCACGGGTAACTGCACGTACAGCAGCATTCATTCCGGGAGCATCACCACCCGATGTGAGTATTCCGATACATTTTAATTTATATTCCATATCTTCTCAATTTTTTTTCAACGGTTTTTTTCCGTCAACTTATGTTTTCTTTTAATTTCAAATTTCTTTTTGTCTAATTCGGTCAGCAACAGCCTCCATAAGCCAGCGCGGTGTTGAAGTTGCTCCGCAAATACCGATTTCTTTGGTCGCATCCAGATCCAGACTATCTACTTCGTCGGGATTTGAAATAAAAAAGGTATTGGGATTAATGTTTTTGCTTTGTTCGTAAAGTACTTTGCCATTGGAACTTTTCTTGTCGCTGACAAATATCACAATATCATTTTTCATGGCAAAGTTAGCAATATTTGGCATTCTATTGGCAACCTGCCGGCAAATTGTATCGGAATATTCAAATTTGACATCCGATGATATTTTTTCTGAAATAGTTTTTACAAGGTGATTAAAACCTTCGAGTGGTTTCGTGGTCTGAGAAAACAGGCGGATGTTACGGTTGAAATCCACTTTATTCAAATCGTCTTCGTTCTCTATGATGATGGCAGTTTCGTTGGTCTGCCCTATCAGCCCTATAACTTCAGCGTGCCCTTTTTTTCCGTAAATGAGTATCTGATCGGTGTCTTTTTTCTTTTCGTACGCTGTTTTGATGCGGCTCTGAAGTTTAAGCACCACCGGGCAGGAAGCATCAATGAGTCGTATGTTGTTTTTGCGGGCGGTTTCGTAGGTTGACGGCGGTTCACCATGTGCCCGAAACATGACTTTGACATCGTGAAGTTGCTGAAACTGATCATAGTCGATAGTGACCAATCCCAATTCCTTTAATCGTTTCACTTCCTGACTGTTGTGCACTATATCGCCAAGGCAGTACAACACTTCTCCTTTGGCAAGTTCCTCTTCCGCTTTCGTGATTGCGTTTACCACTCCAAAACAAAAGCCCGATTTTTTATCAATATCTATATTAGCCATATTATTACCGATTGTAATATTATTTCAGGAAGATTTGCATATATGGTTGCAATTATTGCTAAAAATCTTTCATTAAAAAAATCAACTTTCGCAAACTATTATTAATCTTTATATTAGTAAAACACTAATCAAACGTAAATAATAGTCAGATAGATATACGTTTCTGATAAACAGGGGCTTCCGCCCCTATAACCCCGACTTACTTTTTGTCTTGAAACAAAAAGTAAGCAAAAAATTCAAGACTACGCCCGCTTCGCACGAAAAATTGGCGCTCGACCGGCTAAATCGTCCAAACTCGTTGAAGTTCGCTCAAAATTTACTTACTTATGAAATATATCTTTGCGAACTTCAACTTCAAACAAGGACGATTTTTAACGCCGTTCTCACTGATTTTTCGGCTCACCGGACGAGGTCGCTCGGTCAGAAATGGCGTACGAAAACTAAAATAACAGCATTTGAAAGTTGAGTAAATAATAACAACTTTCCGGCTTATAAGGTTTTTGCATCAAACAATTTTCGGATTATGTCGCGTTGTTGCTCTCGGGTGAGGGTGGAATTATCTATTTCTACAGCATCATCGGCTTTCTTCAACGGACTTTCAGAGCGGTTCTGGTCCCGTTCGTCCCGTTCACGTACATTGGCAAGCACTTCGGCGTAATTGGGGTTTTCACCTTTTGCCACCATCTCATCGTAGCGCCTGCGGGCACGCACTTCGGGCGAGGCTGTCAGATAAATTTTCAGTTCGGCTTCGGGAAAAACCACCGTTCCAATATCGCGGCCATCCATCACAATGCCTTTCTCCTGCCCCATCAACTGCTGCTGACGAACCAGTTCCCGGCGTACAAATCCGAGGGTACTTACCCGGCTTGCTCCATTGGCCACTTCGAGGGTGCGGATTTCATTTTCCACATTTTCTCCGTTCAGCCAGGTTTGCTGCTGTCCGTGATCGTCGGTTCTGAACGTAATTCTGAGCTCTTCAATGTGTTTACGTAACTCATCCTCGTTGATGCCCGTGGGGGTCAACCAACCGCGACGAATGGCAAAAAGCGAGACAGCACGATACATTGCACCGGTATCTACATAAATATAACCTGCATAATTAGCCAGCTCTTTGGCTATGGTACTTTTACCACAGGACGAAAAACCATCGATCGCCACTATTATTTTTTTCATGATTTACTGATTTTTATATACCAAAATGAAACCGCCAAAGCAGTTGTTTAATCACTTCGGAATTGGTTTGCTACTATTAAGTACAGGGATTTTTTTAAAATGAATTTGCCTTGTGATACTCAATTCCAATATTTTGTTCTGTTTGCAGGTATTACAGATTTTTGAATTCATCGAGGGCAGTACTGATGGAGAACTGATAAGCATAATTGCCCACCTGGTACTGTGTCATGCCAAATCCTACATGGAATTTATACAGTTTCACGCCTCCGCCGAAAGAGAAGCCCGCCATACTTTTAAAGCCAGATACCACCATTTCCTGATGGCGGCGGTGGTTGTAACCAAGCGCCAGGTAAAAATTGTTGGATGGTACAAATTCAACTCCGAATACGGCATGACGAAAAGCCATATCCACCGCACTGATGGAATGTAGCGTAGTGGTACCATCGAGGTTGGTCTGTTTTTTATTATCAGTCACATACGATAAATCCCAGCGCTGCAGGTTGTGGAGGGTGAGTGAAAACCGGAACGGTGCATGAGCAAATTTCTTGCTGACACCCAACTGAATATCCAGTGGAAGAGGTTCCCTATGCTGGCTGCCATCCTCATCGGGGTAATACCCTTTGAGTTGCAAACCGGCATTGCGCACCACAAGACCAGCGCTGAACAAACCGGTACTATCCTTATAACTTACTCCGGCGTCAAAGGCAGCACCCACACTGGTGTACTGCTCGTAAGCCGAAACAATGGGTTTGAAAGTAGCTCCTACCGAGAAAAAGCGATTGAGCGGACGGGCGTAACTCACATACAATGCCATATCTTTAGCTGTAAAAGTACCCTGCTCCACATCCAGCACATCGCGGCCGTCGAACTTACCCAAATCGACATATTGAACACCGATTGACATAAAATTCTTTTCCCCGAAATTGTGCCCGTAAACAGCTGTACCAAACTTTATATCCGACAGATAATTGGCCATATTAAGTCCGATAACTCCATCGGTTTCACCGGTAAGTAATGCAGGATTGACGAAAGCAAAATTCACATCGTTGTCGCGCAGAGATACATTGGTACCCCCAATGGCTGCCATACGCGACGACACCGGCAGATCGAGAAAACGGTAAACGCCCCTTCCAGCCTGCGGCAGTACGGCCAGTGTGTTCGTTATAATAAGGATAAATGTTATAAAATGCTTTCTGGTCATGAGTAATGGGCATGTTTCTCCTTTAGACTAAGAGCAGCCAAAGATACGGCTTTTTATTCTTTTGGAAAAACGGGGTTTCATAAATTTTTAGACGCTATTCAATTAACGAAGAAATTGAATATAATTGTATTTTGGTGAGAAAATATTCAGTGAAGTTACATTCCCATTAAAACTCGATCCAGATGCCCATCAATTTCAACACATAAGGTGCCAGTATGGCTGTGAATATCCCATTCACTATCAGTCCGATGCTCGACATGGCTCCGTAAGCGGGACTTATTTCCATCGATTTGGAAGTACCGATGGCGTGAGCAGCATTTCCCATCGACAGACTTTGCGACAGCGGATTTTTTACACCTGTCAGTTTCAGGATGCTGTAGCCGAACACAGCTCCGAAAATACCCACCACTATCACTACCGAAGCTGTGAGCGGTGCAATACCTCCTATCGATCTGGATATTTCAATGGCAATAGGTGTGGTAACTGACTTGGGAGCCAGTGAGAAAATTATTTCTTTGGAAGCACCCATGAGCCAGGCTATGAGCACCACCGAGACAATTCCTGTAACGCAACCTATCAATTGAGAAATAACAATACTCAGAGCCTGCTTTTTGATTACCTCCAATTGTTTATAAAGCGGAACACCCAATGCCACCACTGCGGGTTTAAGAAAGAAATCGATATATTTACTTCCCTTATGGTAAACTTCATAATCGATATTAAAAACCATCAGGAATGATATGATAATAATGATAGTAATCAGGATAGGGTTTAGTAATAGGATACCCGTTTTCACCTGTAATTTCTGTGCCAGCCAGTATATGATGATAGTAAAAGTAACAATTACAAGTTCGTTTTGAAAAATGCCGTTCATAATGACTTTAATTAATGTTAGCTTTACTCCTGCTACTTCTGTTGATGTTTCTTAAGTGCTGATGAACCCATCCTGTCACAATCAAAACTATAATTGTACTGCCAAATGCGGCTACAACAATAGCCAGTAAAGATGAAGCAATCAAATCAAAATACAATATAACAGCTACTCCTGCGGGTACAAAATAGAAGGGCAGTGTGCCAACCAAAAAATCAGAAATTCCCTTTACCCAGGCCAATTTTATCCAGCCAATTTTCAATAGTAGCGTCAGCAGCAACATTCCGATGATGCTTGAAGGAAGACTAACCGAAGTGAAATGGACGATTAGCTCTCCCACCGCCAAACAGCCGAATATAATAGCAACTTGTCTTATCATTATTTTATTTCTTGTTTAAGGGTGAGTTTAAGTACTACGAAACAATTAATCCATGTTTATAGTGATGCAAAATTAATGGTAATTTTTGAATTATTCACAGATTCATAGTTAGTATAACCATATCGCTTAAGAATAAGGAGAAAAACGAAAATGCCCAATGCTATAAATAGAAAATTCACAACCGGTAACACTTAACGATTTTCCCGAAGGGATGAAATGATTGATTTTTTTAAGCATTCAGATTTATATGAAAAATAATGAACACATATGAAAATTTATGAATATAAATAAATATTTCACATTAACCTGTATTACTGACAATTACGATAGATATTGTTACTTTTCGTTCGAATATATCTTTGAAAAGTTTCATTTAATTATTGAATATCATAAACATATTTGAATTGTCAACTGTTTAGAAAATAATTAAACAAAAAGAAACTTCTTTTTGATTACACTTGGGCTTTATTGAAAGCTCTTTAATCTTGTTGCACAAAAAGCAATCAATTTGAGACTGTAAAGCATCTTGTGAACGTATTTGAGTTAATTATCAAGAGATATCAATTAACTAATAAATAATAAGATGAGAAAAAATCTTGCTTTACTCTTGTTGGTTGTTTCTGTACACATATTCGCACAGGAATACCCCGTGACCGGCATCAGCATTAACCTGCCCACATCGCCCGATGCCAGTACTGCTGCCTGGGCAAGCAGTGCCCCCGTACTGTCGGTGACAGTAAGTTCTACCCCCGATTTTATCAAACGATTAAAGGAATGCCGTCTTGTGCTGACTATCAAACAGGGCGATATGAATGTCTGCGGAGCCAAAGAAGGTTCCGTCTTTTCATTCGGCAGTGCTCCGGTGAAAGTGTGGACAGGAAGTAATGCCGTTGCGCTGCTGGGACAGGATTGTACCCTGAAGCCCGGCGACTATCAGCTCTGTGCACAGGTTTTCGGAGGCGATCAGGGTGCTGTTCGCGCTATTAGCCGCGAAGTATGCAAACCCTTTACCATCAAAGCCCCCGAAGAAGTGAAGCAAAATTACCAGACTCCGCAACCGGTAAATCCGGCTGATAAATCCTCGGTGAGCAATGCAGATGCCGGTAAACCAATCACTTTCCGCTGGACACCGGTAGTGCCTAAACCGAAAGATGCGTTAACCTACCGCCTCAAAGTGTGGCAGCTGATGGAGGGACAAACCGGCATGCAAGCGATGACTTCCAACGAACCCGTCGTGACCAAAGAGGTTCAAAATCTTAATCAGGCTGTAATCACCAATTTATACACCGGCCCGTGCAAGCCGCCTTACTTATGTCAGTTTGTGTGGAATGTGCAGGCGCTGGACAGTAAAGGAAATTTTCTGGGTCGGAACAACGGACTGAGCGAAGCATCACAGTTTGGTATTGAAACCAAAGGCGATAGTCCGTTATTGAAAATAACAGGCGGTGCCAATGCCGAGTTCAAAATTGATTCGGCAGTATGTTTGGGCAAAGAAAACGGCCAGTTCAAATACCGCATCTGGGCTCATTATGCCAACCTGACCGGCAGTGTGGACAATATCCTTGTCAACGACAACCTGCCTTTTGCCGGTTATCCCGCCAACCCAAATCCGGGCACCGGACTTAATCTGCGGAATAATATCCGCATGAAATCCGGCACATACAACGGTGCGCTGACCATGAATGATATACTCGAAGCAAGTTCAGGCACCATCAGCAACATCACTCCTGTGCCGGCATCCATATTTACGCCTCCTTTCCTGGCTCCTAACAGCATTCATAATTTCCAGTTCGATTACACTACACCTACCAATACACCGGTTCAGTTTACCTACTACGGTCTGGTGAACGATGCATTAAAAGATAAAGCCAACCGGAATGCACGTAATGAAATTGACAGTCTGCGGTATCCCCAATGTCCGTGCAGTGCGTGTGAGGAAATTCAA
>CALMZF010000110.1 GCA_937870645.1 uncultured Paludibacter sp.
CCCACGTTGACCCGGATATACGAAAATGCCCGTAAAACCATTGCTCAGGCACTTGTAGAAGGTAAAATGATTATGATCGAAGGAGGGAATGTGCAGTTCGACAGAGCCTGGTTTCGTTGCCGCCGGTGCTACAAACTGATAGGAGGGCTTGAAAATCATGTGCATTGCAAAGATTGTAAAACTTTCAGTGACGATGAGCTAATTCCCATCAATAATCCGGAGTGATGAAAATTGTGGTATTATCGGACAATCGCACTCAGAGTGAAGCACTTCAGCCGGAGCATGGATTATGTATTTATCTGGAAACAAATAAATACACATGTTTGCTCGATACGGGTGCATCCGATCTTTTTATTCACAATGCCGAAAAAACCGGAGTTGACATTCAGGCGGTTGATTTTGTGTTTATTTCACACGGACATGCCGACCATATCGGCGGATTGCCCGCATTTTTGGCTGTGAACAATAAGGCAAAAATTGTTTTGTCAAAAAATGCAATCTCTCAATCGTTTTTTTCCTCCCGAAACGGTCTGCATCCGATTAGCCTCGATTTTGATTTCAGCCCTTACGCCGAAAGATTTATTTTTGTTAATACGGAAATGGTACTCAGTGACGAAATACATGTGTTTTCGGTTAACGTAAACAAAGATCCGTTGCCCAAAACTAATACGACCCTTTTCAAACAGACCGAAAACGGACTGATATCCGATGATTTTGATCACGAACTGGTCATTTCCTTTGGCACCGACAATTTGTTTGTCTATACCGGTTGTGCACACAAAGGGCTTCTGAATATTTTAAGTTCAATTTCTTTGTCTTTTGCCAAAAAAATCGGAACTGTGATGGGTGGTTTTCATTTACCGGACAGTAAATCCGGACAAGAATTTGAGACTATTGCTGAAATTGAAGACATTGGCAGCCAACTTCAAAAGATTTACCCCGATACGCATTTCATTACCGGACATTGTTCGGGAGAAAAGGCCTTCAAACTGCTTAAAACCAAACTGGGCGAACATATCGATCTCTTTTATACCGGATATTCACGGATTATTTAAATAAATTTCAAATATAAAATATTACTATTGTCCGGTAAAATTCTAAATTCTTGATATATATTAGATTTCTCACTACGTTCGAAATGACAGTCAGTATTTTATCTTTAAGGAGGGGGTTGGTTGGCGGCGAAGCCGCCAACCAACCCCCTCCTTACCTAAAACGCCATAATTCCCTGTCATCCAGAGCGAAGCGATGGATCTATATATTTTTACCAGACAACAAATACAAAAAACAAATGATAGACGCTCAATATTCCCCTCTTTAAAAGTCCCTCCCTTTTGGGGAGGGATTTAGGGAGAGGCTGGGATTAGGGGCCGATAAATAAATTATAAACACATGAAGATAGCAGTTCCAACAAAGGAAAATAACCAAATAGATGCTCATTTCGGACATTGTGAGTTTTACACCATTTTTCTCATCTCGGATGATAACGAAATAATGGCCGAGACTATTCTTCCTTCGCCACAAGGCTGCGGATGTAAGTCAAATATCGCTTACGAACTGGCCGCGATGGACGTGAAAATAATGCTGGCCGGAGGAATAGGGGATGGAGCAGTCAATAAACTGGCTTCACAAAATATCCGGGTTATCCGCAATTGTAAAGGTGATGTACATCAATTGGTAGAAGATTATCTGGCAGGTAAAATTCAGGATGGAGGCTCCAATTGTGCAGCTCATGCTCATGATGCCGGTCACGCCTGCAACCATCATTAGAAAATAGAGGTATGATTGAGCACGAATATAAATTCAGAGTGACTTACCCCGATACCGATAAAATGGGGACAATGCATCATGCCAACTACGTGAAATACTACGAAGCAGCCCGCTGGGAGTTGCTGCGCAGTATCGGAGTGCCCTACGTGACTATCGAAGATGAAGGCGTGATGTGCCCGGTTATCCGAATGAACTTCAAATTCATTAAATCGACCCGTTACGATGAACTCCTGACGGTGAAAACAACCCTGAAAGCAATGAAAGGGGTGCGTATGTGGATTACCTATCACCTCTACAACGAACAAAACGAACTGATTAACGAAGCTGAAACAGAAATCGCATTTGTGGGAACAACCAACTGGAAACCCTGTGCACCGCCCGCATTCCTGGCAGATGCAATAGCTGAAAATATGAATAATACTAATTTTCACTAATAAAAAAATATCGGTATGAGCACAAAACGAATTATCGTCATCGGCGGTTCGGCTGCCGGTCCAAAAGCGGCATCAAAAGCCCGCCGCATGGATGAAAACGCTGAAATCACCATTTTTCAGAAAGCCCCGGATCTTTCCATGGCTTCGTGTGGTTATCCTTATTATATCGGAGGTTTTTTTGATGACCGCAACCAGCTTCTTTGCTCACCGGCAGGAGTGGTACGCGACGCAAAATTCTTTTGGAATGCCAAAAAAATTACAACAAAAGTTTTGACCGAAGTTACAAAAATTGACAGATAGCGGAAAAACATTGAATTCACCGACCTGGCAACCGGAGAAAAAGGAACTGCCGGATACGATAAACTGGTAATTGCAACAGGAGCTGTACCGCGCAAACCGCCAGTACCCGGAATTGAACTCGAAGGGATTACCACGCTTCAATCATTGACCGATGCCGACTACCTGCGCAAAATCCGCGATGAAAGAAAAATAAAAAAAGCCGTAGTAATAGGCGGTGGATTGATAGGCATCGAAACATGCGAGGCATTGAACCTGGCAGGTATCGAAATTACACTGATTGAACTGCTGCCACAGCTACTCACTTTTCTGGATAAACACATGGCCCGGCTGGTGGAAAAGTATGTGAAAACAAAAGCAAACGTAATACTGCAAAACGGAGTGGCCTCTTTTTTGGGTGAAAACGGTAAACTCACCGCCGTAAAATTGCAGGATGGGACTGAAATTCCATGCGATCTGGCAGTGGTAGCCATTGGTGTGACACCTAATACAAAACTGGCAAAAGAGGCCGGATTAACCCTTGGCAATGCCGGTGGAATAGTGGTCGACGAATACATGCAAACTTCCGATCCCGATATCTACGCGGTAGGTGATTGTATTCAAATTCCCAATCTGATTACACATCAGCCGGTTCATGCGCCTTATGGCGATTTGGCCAATTTACAGGGACGGGTTGCCGGCGAAAATGTTATTGCGGGCAATGTAGCCAAATTCCCCGGAACAATCCAAACGGGTATTTGTAAGGTGTTCGATTACGGCGTAGGTTCAACCGGACTTTCGGAACAAAATGCATTGAAAATGGGCTTTACCGATATAGAAACAGTGGTAAATGCCAGTTTGGACAAACCCGGATTTATGCACGGAAATCTGTTGATTACAAAGTTGATTGTCGATAAGCAATCAGGACTGATTTTGGGCGCACAGGTACTCGGTCCGGGCGATGTAAGTAAGCAGGTGGCTATCTGGGCGATGGCTATCAAAGGGAGACTTACCGTGACCGATATGGTGAATGCCGACTTGCCTTACGCACCGCCATTTTCACTGGCTATTGACCACAGTATTGCCACGGCTCATATTATGCAGAACAAATTAAAAGGTTACTTTACCGGAATTTCAGCCGAGCAATTCAAGGAAAAGCTCA
>CALMZF010000111.1 GCA_937870645.1 uncultured Paludibacter sp.
CTCTTTCCCTACACGACGCTCTTCCGATCTCCAGAGTGTTTCCCTGGCTTCAACCACTACCGATGCTAAAATTTATTATACCACCGATGGAACTGCTCCTACAAGCGCAAGCACTTTATATACTGCACCGATAGCCGTGGCTGCCACCACCACCATCAAAGCCATTGCCTACGATGCCTCCGATGCCAATCCAAGTGCAGTGGTTTCAGCCGAATACATTATTGCTACACCCACCATCACGGTTACCGAAACTACAATCCCAGCAATGACAGCCGCTGTAGGCGAAACTACCGATACACGTACCATTACGGTTGGAGGAAATAATCTCACAAACGATATCCTGCTTGCCATCACCGGCACCGATGCTGCTCAGTTCAGCGTATCGCCTACAACTATTTCCAAAGGTACCGGTACGGTTACCGATCAGACAGTAACCATTACTTATACTCCTACAACCGGTGGAACACATACCGCTACACTGGAAATAACCAGCACCGATGCTGTAAGTGTAACCCGCACCCTCAGCGGAACGGCCACAGCACCCACACTCGATGCACCGGTAGCCACCGACGAAACAGGTGTAAGTCAGACTGGATTTACAGCCAACTGGAATGCAGTAGCAGGTGCTACGGAATACATGTTGGATGTATATACAAATGGAGGAACTGTATCAACTCCCGTATTTTCAGAAAACTTCAATGGATTTACAGCCGGAAGTACAGGTACACCCGACGGTGCTGATGTAAGTGCATCATTAAACACCTATACTCAGACACCCGGATGGACAGGGTCAAAGGTATATCAGGCTGGTGGAAACGTTAAATTGGGCTCAAGCAGTGGGTTAGGTACTCTTACTTCACCCGCCATGGATCTGACAGGAACTAACGTTAAGTTGAATTTCAGCGTGTTGGGATGGTTGAATGATGCAACCACCATGGTTGTGAAACTGGACGGAGTGCAAATAGCTACGCCAACGATTGTAAATGATCAAACAACCTGGACACCTGTATCATTGACTATTACGGGTGGGACTACTTCTTCCAAAATAACCTTTGAGGGAGCTGCAGCATCAAAAGGACGTTTTATGTTGAATGATTTAGTTATATCAAAAGATGTTTCAGGTAAAGCTCCTATCGCCGGATCTCCCTTTACGGGCATCACTACCAATAGTTTTGAACTTACAGGTTTGAACAATGCCAATACCTATTATTACACCGTTACAGCAAAGAATGCTACCCTTACTTCAATCCCATCCAATGAAATAGAAGTGGCATTAACTCTCACAGGTCTTAAAACAGTAAAAGATGCCCGCGCCTGGACAGCTAATGGTAAGGTTCTTTTCACTGCTGCTGCCGGTGAAACGGTGGA
The DNA here is from genome assembly GCA_937870645.1 of uncultured Paludibacter sp. Lineage (GTDB taxonomy): Bacteria > Bacteroidota > Bacteroidia > Bacteroidales > Paludibacteraceae > UPXZ01. The sequence goes on from CALMZF010000111.1 coordinate 1,369, forward strand.
AATCTACAATGCCACAGGTCAGAAGCTGGTAAGCAGCATCGCTGTGGACGGACTGAACCAAATCAGCCTCACTGCCCGCGGCGTACTGGTAGTGAAAGTAGCCAACCGCATAGCCAAAGTGGTATTGTAATCGTACTAAATATTCTTTATAATCAAGACCTGACAGTTTCGAAAACCTGTCAGGTCTTTTTCTTACCCCCTACCTGGGGAGAGATGGGGTGAGGCTGCTGTTTCTTTTATCACCCCATGCGATGAAATTGCGCTGTAGCAGGGGGATAATAGGATAGAATTAATTATCGAAACAAAATAAAATAACGATAGTTCGATATAAAAATTCATATTTAGTCAATAGAACTATTTTCAACAATATAACATTTTCAAATATCGAACTCACGTTTAAATAGCTTTGTACATGCGACCATGTTGAAGTCGACGTCGTATTTATATGCATAATTTTCTGCTGATATACAAAAGTGCACTGATTTCAGTTGTCTCAGTGCGCTGAGACTCTTCGTGCATACATGCATTTGGATTCTCAGCGCGCTGAGACTCTCCGTGCACACATGCAGTTGGATACTCAGCGTGCTGAGAATCCCCGTGCACAAAAATATTGGAGTTTCAGCGAATATTTTGTTACTTGAATAAAAAATTTCCAGGAATCAGCAAATCTGAAGTCGGAAAATTTGTTGCAGGTCGTACTAATATTTTCCCGGAACTCCCTTTTAATTATCAAATATGTATGTCAGCTTCAATTTTGTATATTTTTTTGCATGCAAGCGACTATCAGCGCGCTGACACTTCCCGTGCAACTGTGCATTTGGATTCTCAG
>CALMZF010000112.1 GCA_937870645.1 uncultured Paludibacter sp.
TCCTACCACCCGCAGTGTGATGGGATATTGTGACCCGATGGACTTGCCCGACCAGCGCGCTTTGACGATGCGGTAACCGAACCGGGATATCATCTGGGGTGCATTGGGGCAATCTGTACGGTGAATTTTGATGCCACCCGTAACGGATACAAAGCCGAAAACATCATCGCCGTAAATGGGATTGCAGCACTTAGCCAGTCTGAAATCGATGTTTTTCAGATCTTCACCGATGACAAGCACATCTTCCTTCGAAGTGGTTTCGGGTAACGGAGCTATTTCTTTAACATAGTTTTCGGCAGTTCTGATTTCAATGTTTGTGTTGTTGTCACGGGCTTCCATGTCCAGGTACGCATCGCGAATTCCGTGTATGTCAATGGTCTCCTGAGCGATAGCCTGATAAAAATCGCTGACAGTTTTGAAACCCTGCTTTTTGGACAGGCGTGAAAATCGCCCGTCGTCCACTTCTATTTTCCAGTTTTTAAACCGGCGAAGCAGTGTCTCACGACCTATTTCAGCATCCTTGTATTCAACTTCTTTGAGAGCCTGGCGAATTTTGCCTTTGGCTTTGGAGGTTGTTGCTATTTTCAGCCAGGCCTGATTGGGCTTTTGTGAGGAAGAAGTCAGCACTTCCACCTGATCGCCGTTGTTCAGTACATATTTAATAGGTACATTTTTCCCGTTAACTTTGGCACCCACGCACCGGGTTCCCAGGTTGGAGTGGATGGAGAATGCAAAATCGAGTGCTGTTGCTCCTTTGGGCAATTTGTGCAGGTCGCCGTTGGGCGTGAACACAAACACTTCCTTGTCGTACAAATTCAGCTTAAACTCATCCATAAAATCCACGGCATTCAGTTCGGGATTTTCCAGTATCTCACGGATGTTTTTCAGCCACTCATCCATTCCACTTTCACTTTTTATACCCTTGTATTTCCAGTGTGCAGCCAGACCCTTTTCGGCCACTTCATCCATCCTCACGGTGCGTATCTGTACTTCCACCCACTTGCCATGAGGACCCATCACGGTGGTGTGCAGGCTTTCGTAGCCGTTGGATTTGGGGATCGAAAGCCAGTCGCGCAAGCGGTTGGGATTGGGCTGATACATGTCGGTAATGATGGAGTAGGCCTGCCAGCAAGCAGCTTTTTCTTTTTCTAGCGGGGTATTCAGAATGATGCGAATAGCAAAAAGGTCATATATTTTTTCAAACGCTGTGTTTTGTTTTTTTATTTTGGAATAAATGGAATGAATGGACTTGGTTCGTCCCTTGATTTCAAATTCGCATCCAATATCTGCCAGTTTCAGTTTCAGTGGGTCAATGAACTCCGAAATGTATTTGTCACGTGAACGTTTCGTCTCGTTCAGTTTTTTGGCTATTTCCTTATAAATATCGTGGTTGGTGTACTTGAGCGAAAGGTCTTCCAGTTCGGTTTTTACCTTGTAAAGTCCCATACGATGAGCCAGCGGAGCATACAGAAATGCACTTTCGCGGGCTATCTGCTGCTTTTCGGCATCGGGCAGTTTATCCAGATTGCGCATGGTTTGCAGCCGGATGGCTACAATGATAAGAATAACCCGTACATCTTCGGCCAGGGTCAACAGCAGTTTTCGAAAATTTTCTGTTTCGAGGGCTACGTTTTTCTGATACAGTTCTTTCACACGCTGCAGGCCGTACATGATGGGTGTGATAGATGTATTGAATTTCTTGTTAAGTTCTTCGGGCATAATAAATTTATCATCAACGGCTTCGATGAATAAAACACTCACCACAGCAGGTTTGCCCAGACCGATTTCATTCAATACGATATCCAGTATCTGCAGTTTGGTGAACAGGTATTCATCCGATAGCAGTTCCGGTGAAGTTTTTCGGCTGTAGAAACTTTTTAGTAACGCTCGCATCTCCCGCTTCTCATCCATGCTCAAGAGCGGGGAGTGGGAGCGAAGCAGCTTGCGGTATAGTTGATAATTTTGTGTATTCATAACTGAGACCTGTTAGAGGAGCAATGTGTAAACTGAATGGGATTGATATAACCACTTGTAGATAGTGCAAATATACAACTTCATACCCAAAGGCTGAAAAAAATGATCGTTGAAAAACGTAAAAATTCGGAAAAATGAAAAGAAATGGGGTAGGTTGAGCTTAGATTGAATTTTCTTTGTTAATTTTGTATGAAAATAATCACCGGTTATTGCCGGCCAGAAGCTGTGCAATCGAGCGAAGACTACCATTTGACACAACGAAATATTACTTAAGCTATGTCCGAAAAATCACTATTGAATTCAGCCGACAATACGTTGGAAATAAATATAAGCCCCGAAAGTATCTCCTATGCTGTTTCGGACGACAATCAGCAGGTGTTGCTACGGCAGGAGCTGAATATCCCTATCGGTCCGGCAACTGATATGGGCGTGTTTGAACATTTCTTCAATCAGCCCGAATTACAGATTTTGGGCGAAAATGTCCGAATTCACTACGAAAGCAATCAGTACCAACTGATACCTCACGAACTTTTTTCGGAAAAGGACATGGCTGATTTTTTTTCTGTTGAGCACGGAGCCTCGGAAAATGAAGCCGTGCAGTATCAAATCCTGCCCAAATGGGGAGCCATTCTTACTTATCGGCTGCCGGTGCGAATGATGGCCTTTTTCCGGCAAAAATTTCCGGAGGCCGAAATGGAGCATCATATCGCTTTACTGCTCAAGAAACAGCTTGTCAACCGGGAAACAGCTTGTTGGCTAAATGTCCGCAAGGATATAATCGACATCCTGGTGATGCAAAATAAGCACCTGCAACTGGTCAATTCGTTCGAAGTTAAAACCCACGAAGATTGTTGCTATTTTGTGCTGAATGTGTACGAACAATTGCAGCTCGATACCGAAACAAATCATTTAAATGTGATAATTAATAAGTCAGTAAATGAAGAACTTATTAAATTGTTGAAAAAATATATCAAAAACGTAGAAAACATAAAATAAGATGCGGATAATAAGCGGAACATTTAAAGCCCGAAGGATAGATACACCCCATAATATTACGGCACGACCCACTACAGATTTTGCCAAGGAAGGGTTGTTTAATGTATTGAACAATCTGATTGATTTTGAAGACATTGATGTGCTTGACCTGTTTGCCGGTACGGGCAGCATCAGTCTTGAATTTATTTCGCGGGGAGCCAACAGCGTAGTCAGTGTGGAGAAAAATGACCTTCATTGTACCTTCATTCGCAAAACCTGCACGCTGTTGGGTGTGGATAATCTTTTACTTACACGCGGTGATGTGTTTCGTTTTCTAAGTTCCTCGCACATGAAATTTGATGTGATTTTTGCCGATCCGCCCTACGATTTGCAGCAGTTGCCGCTATTGCCCGATCTCATTTTCAAGCATGATTTGCTCAAACCCGAAGGATTATTTATTCTGGAACATTCCGCCAAAAACAACTTTGAAAACCACCCGAACTTCCTGGAACACAGGCATTACGGCAATGTGAATTTCAGTTTCTTCAAAATGAAAACACAGTAGA
>CALMZF010000113.1 GCA_937870645.1 uncultured Paludibacter sp.
TTATTCTGTAACTTTCTGAAAATGATTTTTTTGCAAATCGGGGCATTTTTCTGTGTGGTCCCCATCCGAAATAATTGAACGGAGCTGTACCGAAATTTTTCATCACTGATGGGAAAAAATCAAAACCCGCCCTCCGTGAACTGATTAACCGAAATCCTTCCATTATTCTCTTCTCTGCCCGCGGCCTCAATCCCTGCTCCACTGTTTTTCGTCTGTTGGTAAGCAGTATATCCGTAAGCGGAATTTTTACCGGACAAACTTCATTGCATCTCCCACAAAGTGAAGAAGCAAAACTAAGATGCGAAAAGTCCTTAAATCCTTTCAGAAAAGGCGTTATCACTGAGCCGATGGGTCCGCTGTATGTGCTCTCGTACGTATATCCGCCGATGGTTTTATATACCGGACAACCATTCAGACAGGCCCCGCATCGGATGCAGGCAAGTGATTCACTGGCTTCGTCGTCTGCAAATATAGTCGTTCTCCCGTTATCCAGCAAAATTACAATCATTTTTTCAGGTCCGTCGGTTTCGTCAGCACGGCGGGGCGATGTAAAAATGCTGTTGTAGGCAGTAATCTGCTGACCGGTGCCGTGAGCTGCAAGAAGCGGATAAAAAAGTCCGAGCTGGCTCATTTTCGGGATTATTTTCTCAATACCGGCTATCACAATATGCACTTTGGGAAATGCCGTGGACATGATACCGTTTCCTTCATTTTCGGTCACCGATATTCCTCCGATATCGGCTATGAGAAAATTGGCTCCTGTCACACCAATCTCGGCTGCGGTATATTTTTTTCGTAAAACACCTCTTACGTAGTCGGTCAGTGCTTCGGGAGTACTGTTGGCCGGAGTGCTGAATTTCTCGTGAAACAGTGTGGCTATGTCCTCTTTGGATTTGTGCATAGCCGGCGTTACAATGTGATATGGTTTTTCACCTGCCACCTGAACAATGAATTCACCCAAATCTGTTTCTACCGATTCCACTCCCAGACTTTCTGCTGTCTCGTTCAACTCAATTTCTTCGGTGGTCATCGATTTGCTTTTCACCAGGAGCCGTGCCTCATTTTCAGTCAGTATTTTCCGGATATATTCCGTAGCTTCCTGTGCATTTTCAGCCCAAAGTACCTCTGCACCGTTGGCTTTGATGTTTTTTTCGAATTCCAGCAGGTAATGGTCCCAGTTTTTCAGCACCTCGCGTTTGATGGCAGCAGCACCGGTTTTGGCCTTTTCCACATCCCGGTATCGCGCCAGTCCGCGGGCAAAGGCGGCATTGTAGCGCGAAATGTTGAATTTGATAGTATTGCGGTGCTTGGTGTCAAAAGCGATTTTGGCAGCATCAGCAGCAAATTTTCGGGACTGCAGAGTCATCGGAATTTGTTAATATTTCGATTGTAAAGATACTATTTTTTTTCAATCCTGAATGTAAAACTCCCTATTCTGTTGCCGTCGGCAAAGAAATCGGCGTGATAGGTTCCAATTTGCATGATTTCTTCCACTTTCCAGTACAAAACGTCATTGCGTGCTTCGCCGGAGTATTCAAAATCTTTGCTGAGCGAATAGGCAATTTCCTTATTTTCATAACTGAAAAATGTATCGGGACTTTTGGTCATTACCTCATCGTCGGGGCGCGTAAGTCGCATGAAAATAGTTTTCATCCCCGGTTTGGCGGTGATGTTTTTGCCTACCGTATAGTTGAATTGCAGGGTAGTAATTTTGGAGGCACGGTCGGTGGCTTTGTTCCGTTTGTCGAGCGGTGTCATGCTGAAGTTATACACTTCGAGGATTGCGGCTCTGGTTACCACTTCATTCAGGCTTTCTTTTTCTTTGGATAGTTGCTCTGCAGTGGCCGATGCAGAGGCATATTTCTGACGAACTTCATAGTTTTCATTCGTCAATCGTTTGTTTTGTAAATTTAGCGAGTCTATCTGGTTGACATAATGCACCATCACTTTGCGCAGGGTGGCAAGTTCTTTCTTCAACTCGCTGATACGTACTGCATTCGAAGTTTTGGTGGTTCTCAGTTCTTCCAGCAGTTTATTCACCTTTAGTTTTTCTTCATTGAAAAGTTTGAGCAGCGAGTCATTGTGAATGGTCATGGTGTATCCGTCATATTCGCCGGCCAAATCCTTATATTCGTTTTCCAGCTGCTGTTTCTCAGTAGTCATAATCTCCTCGGTGGCTGCAATTTGTTCATCTTTTAGCGAGGATTTATTCATGGTATAAAGTAACAGAGCAATCAATGCCGCTATCACTATGCCCAGGCCAATCAACAAAGCCGTAATTTTTTTCTTTTCCATATTTTTAATGCAATTTATGTAGGATTAAATGTATTCCAGAATTTTCTCCAGGTGAATTCCATGTGAACCTTTCACGAGGATAAAGTTGTTTTTTAATGGATTTTTCTGTATTTCCTGTATCAGGTCGTTGACTGTGGCGTAGCAGTTGAAGCTGTTTTTTGTAGCCTGAAAACTTTTACCCACCAGATAAACGGATGAAAAGCCTTTATCTTTCAACAGATCCACAATTTTCTGATGTTCATCGTCCGATTGTTTGCCCAGTTCGAGCATATCGCCCAAAATCAGTGTTTTAGCGGGTACATCCATTTGTATAAAGTTATGGATGGCAGCATTCATGCTGGTTGGGTTGGCGTTATAGGCGTCAGAAATTATTTTATTATGCTCACTAACAGTGAGTTGAGAGCGGTTGTTTTGAGGAATATATTCTTCCAGTCCTTTTTTTATCAGTTCGTTGCTTACACCCAGCTGTGTTCCGATGGTGGCGGCAGCCAGCACATTCTCGGCATTATACATCCCTATCAAATGTGTGGCTATTTCAAATTCACCCGCTGCATTTCTGCATTTGAGATGGAGCAGCGGATTACACG
>CALMZF010000114.1 GCA_937870645.1 uncultured Paludibacter sp.
ATGCTGATGAAAAACAGAAAACCTCTTACCCGGCGCTGATTGCTTCTCAAAAAGGGAAAAAAGAAGGTGGTATTGACAAAGAAGAGCTGGAATACATTATTTTCGCTCACAATTTTGGTGAAACTTCGCATGATAATATTAAAGCTGATATAGTTCCCTCATTAGCAGCCCGTCTGAAACAAAAACTGGGTATAAAAAATCCGGCTACAGTAGCATACGATGTGCTTTTTGGTTGTCCGGGATGGTTACAATGCGTTATTCAGGCTGATTATTATATCCGTTCGGGTGATGCTCAAAAAGTGCTTGTAGTTGGTGCTGAGGTACTATCACGCATTTCAGATCCGCATGATCGCGACAGTATGATTTATGCCGACGGAGCAGGAGCAGTTGTGCTCGAAGGTCGCGAAAGAGATACACCGGTGGGAATACTGGGGCACAATGCACGAACCGATGCTTATCTTTATGCGCAGATGTTGCATATGGGTTATTCATACAATGCCGAGCTTGCCAGCCAAAAAGACCTGTTTATCAAAATGAACGGACGTCGCTTGTATATGTACGCACTCGACAATGTACCAAAAGCCATTAAAGCCGGACTGGACAAACTGGGTCTGCATATCAGTCAGATTAAAAAAGTGCTTATTCATCAGGCTAACGGAAAAATGGATGACGCCATTCTGAAACGATTGTATGAGTTGTATGACATTGACGAAGCGCCCGAGAACGTAATGCCGATGACAATTTCTAAACTAGGAAATTCGTCTGTGGCTACATTACCCACATTGTATGATTATATTATCAATAACCAGCTCGAAGGGCATGAACTCAATAGTGGAGACTTGGTTGTGTTTGCTTCCGTTGGTGCCGGCATGAGCATCAATAGTTTTGTGTACCAAATGCCATAAGATCAGAAAGAATAAATTTGAAAAAAGAGCCCGGAAATTCAATCTCCGGGCCTTTTTTTATTCCCGTTTATTCCCGGATTTGGCTTTTTCGGCCTCAATTAACACAGATTATAGTATCCAAAATTTGAGGTGACAATTCATTTGTAATCATCTCTTTTTCTTTTTAACTTTATTTCCCGTTCAATCTAAGTTATATTGGGTTTTTTGTGTTAATTTTGCAGCTAATTTGTATGTGAAAAAATGGATAGATTGCGTTTTAGAAGTCTGGCGAGCGGCAGTAGCGGTAATTGTTATTTTCTGGGAAATGCTTCCTATGGCATTCTCATTGATGCCGGAGTGGGAGTGCGGGCTATAAGGCTTTTTTTACGCAACATGGGTCTTGATTTTTCCAATATCTGGGGATTGTTCATAACTCACGACCACGCCGACCACATCAAAGCGGCAGGCGTTATCGGCGAAAAATATCATGTACCGGTTTATACCACCCGGCAAATACACGATGGCATCAACCGGAGTTACTGTGTTACCCAGAAACTATCCACCTCGCAACGTTTTATCAATATCAACGAGGTAACTGAAATCTGCGATTTTCGTATCACTGCATTCCCTGTGTCGCACGATGCTTCCGAAAATGTAGGATATCACATCGAATATAGGGGAAAAAACTTTACATTTGCCACTGATCTGGGACATGTGGGTCCCGAAGCAGCACATCACCTGATAAAATCGGATTACATGGTGCTGGAAGCCAATTACGATGATGATATGCTCGAAAACGGACCCTATCCCCTGCATCTTCAGGTTCGCATTAAATCGGATACGGGGCATCTGAGTAATCTGCAAACTGCACGGTTCCTGACCGAAAATTATTCCAAGCGATGGAAATATATTTTCCTCTGTCACCTGAGCAAAGAAAATAATTTGCCCGAACTGGCTTATAATACCATTGTGGATCACCTCAGAAATGAAGAGATTGATTTTGAAGAAAATCTGCAACTCATAGCACTCGACAGAATGAACCCTTCAGCTATGTATTTGTTTGAATAATACTGAGTTATATCATTATCCTTGCAACAAAAATAAAATTTTACACTTTATGCCCTCAAAACTTGTCATTATTCCTACTTACAACGAGAAGGAAAATATCGAAAACATCATTCGTGCCGTATTTGCACTGCCCGAAGAGTTTCACCTGCTTGTAATCGACGACGGATCGCCCGATGGTACGGCAGCCATTGTCAAAAAACTGCAGAATGAATTCCCCGAACGCCTGTTTATTGTAGAGCGAAAAGGGAAGCTTGGACTTGGTACGGCCTACATTGCCGGTTTCAAGTGGGGACTGGAGCATCAGTACGATTTTATTTTCGAAATGGATGCCGACTTCTCGCACAACCCTCAAGATTTGCCGCGACTTTATAATGCCTGTGCCAATGAAGGTGCCGATGTGGCCATCGGGTCGAGGTATGTGAGCGGAGTGAATGTGGTCAACTGGCCTATCGGCCGCGTGCTCATGTCGTATTTTGCTTCTAAATATGTGAAATTCATTACCGGTTTGAAAATCT
>CALMZF010000115.1 GCA_937870645.1 uncultured Paludibacter sp.
TGTTTGGTACCCATCATCTTATTCCCATTCAGTTTTTAGACAGCGTTCCCGGATTGTATCCTGCGTTCAATTCCGCCAAAATGGTGGTTTCTGAAGTGGTACTCAACAATCTGGATGCCACACCGGCTATCCGGAAGGCTGCTCTCCTACCCGACACTATTACTATTCGGGGATTACTGAACCAGGCAGAGTATGAATTTGTAAATCAGGAACTGACAAATACACTCCGAATGAGCCTTGATAACCTCAACAAGATGCACCCTTCGCTAATTTCAAAGCTCTATGAATTAGAGCTTTATAAAAAATACGAGCATTTTGATGAGAATACCCAGTCCGATACTTATTTTCAACTGGTGGCAGCTAAAAAAGGAATACCAATCGCAGGTCTCGAAACTGTTGAGCAACAGGTTAAACTTCTTTTTCCTGAAAACATTAAGAAAGAAACACAATTGCTGGTTGCAAGTATCAGGAATAAAGAAATGCTGATACAAGAGATGCGCGAAATGAACCGGTTGTATAGGGAAGGAAATTTAGATGCACTGGAAGTTCTTGCAAATCAATCAAATAAACAGTGGAATGTAAGTGAGGAAGAAAACAAAAAGTTGATTGATGACCGTAATATCAACTGGGTAAAACAATTGCCGGATTTGATAAAAAACAACAGTTGTTTCGTAGCAGTAGGTGCTTTGCATCTGCCGGGCAACAAAGGTCTGATTAAATTACTGAAAAATGAGGGATATAAAGTGATACCTGTGAAATAATGAAATAATGAGAAAAAAAATCAGTAAAAAATGAATTATAAAGATTTTTAGCCTTTTCAGTTCCAATTTAATCATTAATTTTGCATTTTAATTAAGTACTATAAAAACGAAATTTATGAGTCAGACAAAAAAGTTTCTTTTACAAGAATCGGAAATCCCCACGCAATGGTATAATATCATGGCAGATATGCCAAATAAACCCAGACCAATACTCAACCCCGGTACTAAACAGCCTATGAAGGCTGAAGATCTGTTTCCAATTTTTGCAGAAGAAGTGAGCCGTCAGGAATTGAATATGAGTGATCAGTGGATAGATATACCTGAAGAAGTGCGGGATAAATACATGATTTATCGCCCTACACCGCTTGTAAGGGCTTACAATCTGGAAAAAGCACTGGACACACCGGCTCATATTTATTTCAAAAATGAGAGTGTAAGTCCGGTTGGTTCACACAAATTGAATTCGGCTCTGGCTCAGGCTTATTACTGTAAAAAACAGGGCATTACCAATATCACCACCGAAACAGGTGCCGGCCAATGGGGTACTGCACTGGCATTTGCAGCAAAAACGTTTGGATTGGAACTGGCTGTGTATATGGTTAAAATCAGCTACGAACATAAACCTTACCGCAGATCACTGATGCAGGCCTGGGGTGCACAGGTTATAGCTTCACCCAGCATGTCGACCAAAGCCGGTCGGAAAATTATCACCGAACATCCCAATTACCAGGGAAGTCTGGGAACCGCTATTTCTGAAGCTATTGAACTTGCTCTTCAAACCCCAAACTGCCGATATACGCTGGGAAGTGTGCTCAATCACGTGTCACTGCATCAGACAGTAATCGGACTCGAAGCTGAAAAACAAATGGAAATGGCCGGTGAATATCCGGATATAATAATCGGATGTTTTGGAGGTGGTTCCAATTTTTCTGGAATTTCCTTCCCATTTATGCGTCACACTATATTAGATGGACGAAAAACACGGTATATTGCCGCAGAGCCATCGTCGTGTCCCAAACTTACCCGCGGGGTATTTCAGTACGATTTTGGCGATGAAGCCGGTTACACTCCCCTGCTGCCAATGTTTACACTTGGCCATAACTTTGCCCCGGCGCATATTCATGCCGGTGGATTGCGCTATCACGGTGCCGGAACCATTGTGAGTCAACTCATGATAGATAATTATATGGAAGCGGTGGATATACCTCAGATAGAATCATTCGAAGCGGGAATCTTGTTTGCTCAGACGGAAGGTATAATGCCCGCTCCGGAATCGGCACATGCCATTGCATCGGCCATACGTGAAGCAAAAATTGCCAAAGAAGAAGGTACTAAAAAAACCATTCTTTTCAATCTGTCCGGTCATGGATTTGTGGATATGGCTGCCTACGACCAGTTTATAGCCGGAGATTTGACTAACTATGACCTCAGTGCTGAAACCATAGCTAAAACAACAGATATACTTGAGAAAATCATCTGATAATCTGTGTGTTAGAAATTTAAAGCGCGTAAAAATCACTGATTTTTACGCGCTTTTTTCATTGTTTGCTTTGTTATGGTTTATTTTTCTCTTCGGGATTAATGATAAGTCGAAGCGATGTATCTTTGGTTACATAGTTCCAGGCCCAGTTAATGAATATAATCAGTTTGTTTCGCACACTTAATATTAACATCAGATGCAGAAACATCCATACAAACCAGGCAAATAAACCCTGAAATTTCCAGAATTTGAGATCTACAACCGCTTTATTTTTTCCAATTGTTGCCATCGAGCCTTTATCTCTGTACTCGTATTCATTAATCATTTTTCCCCCGAGCGTTTTTTTTATGTTTTTCGCCAGATTTCGTGCCTGAGTAATAGCTACATTTGCCACTTGCGGATGCCCTTTGGGAAACAGTGGAGTTTCCATATAAGCAATATCACCCACTGCATATACATTTTTGGTTCCCTTCACCAGATTATTCCTGTCAACTACATACCGGTTTCTTACCAGATTTTCAGATGTGGTAACCCCGGGAATTACATTCCCTGTTACACCGGCTGACCATATCAATGTACTACAAAGAATAATTTCCCCTGAGCTCAACTTAGCAGTATTGCCATCGTACGATTGCAGTACGACACCCGTTTTGATCTCTACACCCAAATCCTCCAGGTATTTTCGCGACATTTTTTTGGATTGATCACTCATCACACCAAGCGTGAAAGGACTGCCTTCCAATAAAATAATGCGAAGCTTAGAGAAATCAACCTTAGGATAATCTTTGGGTAATATATCATTCCTCAGTTCGGCAAATGAGCCGGCCAATTCCACTCCGGTAGCACCGGCGCCCACAATGATGAGATTCATCAGCGCTTCTTTTTTTTCAAAATCGGCTGTCTGATAATCTTCAAAACCCAATAAAATCCGGTTGCGAATTTCGATGGCTTCCTGCATCGTTTTCATGGCAAGGGAGTTTTTCTTAATTTCCTCATTACCAAAGAAATTGGTAGTACATCCGGTGCCGATTATCAAATGATCATAATGCACAACGCCATTGCTTGTGATGAGCAAATTGTTGCCGGTGTCAACACTTTTAACTTCGGCCATACGAAATTCAAAATTCCTGAATTTCTGAAAAACCTTACGAAATGGGAAAGAAATGCTTGCCGGTTCGAGACGTGCACTAGCCACCTGATAAAACAATGGCTGAAAAGAGTGATAATTTTGCTTGTCAATCAGTGTGATTCGTACAGGTGCATTTTTAAGGTCCTTGACCAATCTCATGCCAGCAAATCCACCTCCGATAATAACTATATGATCTTTGGGCTTAATTTCCATGCTTTATTTTCATTAAAATTTGAGCTTGCAAAATTACAACTAATAAATTTATCTGAGTAATAAATTAAAGAAATTTTTCTTTAATTAGGCGAGATAAAAAGTTTCAAAATTTATTATGATAATAAAGACCAATATAAGTAATTGTTATATTGACAAATAGGAGTTTTGAGATTAGCAGAACAATCATTAAATTGATTGATTTTTCACAAAAATGAAAATAATTTTTTTTATATCTGAATTTTTGATGTATCTTTGCACTCGCTTTGAGAAAGGCATTTCGGGGTGTAGCGCAGTCCGGTTAGCGCACCTGCTTTGGGAGCAGGGGGTCGTGGG
>CALMZF010000116.1 GCA_937870645.1 uncultured Paludibacter sp.
GCTATGATAAAATTAATGATAAACAGATTTTAATGTATTTTTTTAAACAGTTTCTAAGTGTAACCACATTGTAATATGCTGGTAGAGCTATTATAAATTATCTGAAAATTAACTGATTTTTCAGAATTCCATTCAATTATTTGCAATCCAAGATATCCTTTTGCTATGAAAACAAACCTTTATTTTCTCCTGGCAATGCTCCTTTTTTTTACAGGCTGCAAACCCACAAATCCACCCGATGACCCGGACGATAAACCGGATGACCCACCCATTGTAACGGTCGATTCGCTGGGGATTTCAATCAGCACTATAGCATTTACAGCCGAAAAGGATGCAAGTTTAATCGTAGTAAGAACCAACCGTACCTGGACTGCTGCCAAAACGGCCGACTGGCTGTCGCTTTCAGCAGCATCGGGCAACAAGAATACCGGATTTCTGATTGGTGCTGCACCAAACGACGGATTGACGCGCGAAACATCGGTTACAATCAAAGCGGGTGACAAAACCAAAGAAATAACAATAATACAGGCAGGTACTCCAAAAATGACCATAAACGTGAAAGGAGTTCCTGTAAACATGATACTGGTAGAAGGGCGCGAGTTCACGATGGGAAGCAGCCAGCAGAGCAGCTACGGGCTGCCACATCAGGTCAAACTGAGTGATTATTACATATCCGAAACTGAGGTGACCAACGCCCTGTGGCTTGCCGTGAAGGGTTCGCTGCCCTACACCGACCACAGCGAAGCCGATAAACCTGCACTACCTGTGAGTGAAGCAAACTGGAATGTTGTAACCGGCGATTTCATGCCGGCACTCAATCAACTGACCGGCAAAACATTCCGTTTGCCCACCGAAGCCGAATGGGAATATGCGGCCCTGGGTGGTAAAAACACCACTGGCACCGCATATGCAGGCAGTAACACACTGGAAGACGTAGCCTGGTATCTGGGCAACTCCGGTAAACAAAAACAAAATGTAAAAGGAAAAGATGCCAATCAGCTCGGTCTGTATGACATGAGCGGCAATGTGTTGGAATGGTGCAGCGACTGGTACGATTATTATTACGGTTTCCAGATAGTGAACCAGTCAGTAGTGGTTCCCGCTCTGCAAACCAACCCGAAAGGTCCCGATAGTGGAACCAATAAAATTGTGCGCGGCGGAAGTGTGGAAAGTGACCTCATGTGGAGTTATTCGCCCTGCCACGTGAAATACCGTCACTCCATCATTCCTACGGGTATAGATGGCTGCTGGGGCAACACGGGAGATCCGCGTGAACCTACGTGTAATTTTATAAAATATACCGGTTTCAGACTTGTTATTTCTGCTCAAAATCAATAAAAACATACTTTCTGTCATGAAAAGAACTATCATAATTGCAATTACAGTCGTCAGTATATTATTTTGCCATGCGCAGACGGTAGTAAAAATGAAAATGCCTGCACAGGCTAACGAACCGCTCAAAGTAGTGGTGCTTTTTGAAGAACCAGTGCCCGAAGGTATGCCCGTAGTGCTGGGCTTGATGGGATATAATATCACCGGCGGAATGGCACCCTACAGTTATCAGTGGTTACAAAACGGATCTTTAGTCGGTACGGGTGATGTGGTTATTATCACCCCAAAAAAAAGCGATAAATTTGAACTGAAGGCCACTGACAGAAATCGTTGCTACTCCACCCAATCATTTTCATTGAAGGTAATAGCCAGAATTGGCAGTAAAGACGATGAAAATAACAGTCAATACAAAATCTACCCAACCCTTGTAAAAAACGATATTATAAACATCTCCTTACCTGAAAAAGAAATGCTGACGCAAGCCAGGATACGAATTTTTGATACAGGCGGGGCGATGAAATATCAAACTACAATTACCGGAAGTTCCACTGTAATGTGTCATTTACCTGAAGGAAATTATTTTGTTTCGGTACAAACCGATGAATTTCATAAAGTTGAAAAAATCATCGTTCAACAATAAATAAGATCTACAACTATGAATATACGATTAATCAATCAAACGATACTCCTGTCTTTGTTTTTGGTTTTATCAGCTGTAGGTTCAGCAAATGCAGCATCGCCCAATGCTTTGGGAGCAAAATTATTTGCGGAGAATTTTTTCAAAACAAAAAGCCCTCAGTTTGCACCCGGAAAAGTCATTCAGCCACCGGTATTGAAGCAGTGCTATCAGTCGGCAAGCCTGAAGCAGACACCGGTATTTGTATTTCAGCATGAGCAAAGCGGTTTTGTGGTTTTAGGACAAAGCACAAAGGGATTTCAGATTTTGGGATATTCCGATAAAGCCAATTTTAATCCCACTGAAATTCCTGAAAGCTTACAGCAACTGCTTCGACTTTACGAAAATGCCAATCCCGACAGCATAGTGGGAATACAAAGCACCAAAGGAACAAACGTAGTTGTGGGTCCTCTGTTAGATGAAGCCGGAGTAGGTCTCAACCAGTTTCATCACGAAAATGTGGGAGACAGCTGGACGGGCTGTGTGGCTACGGCCATGACACAAATCATGTGTTATTACAGGTATCCCGACAAAGGGATTGGTTCTCATTGCTTTACAAATTCGTCTTACGGGCAACTTTGTGCCGATTTTGAAAACACTCGCTACAACTGGACCAATCCGACTGACGAAGATTTCAAGTTATTGTCCTATCACGTAGGAGTATCCATGGACATGAATTATAATGGCAGTCCGTTAGGCAGTTCACCCTTATCTTCAAGCTATCCATATGCTTTGCAGGAATATTTTGGATATACGTGTGAGCCATTCAATGAATTCTCACGCAATTCACCGGTTATTCAAAACGTTATAGCTCAGCGAAAACCCATTTATGTGGAGTTGCCGGGCAATCCTGGACATGCTGTAGTATTGGACGGATACGACAGCAACGGATTTTTCCACGTCAACTTCGGTTGGGGAGGTGGCAGCAATGGTTACTATCTGCTCAATAGCAATTCATTGATTTATATGAATCCTTACAAATTCGGAACCAATTTGGTCAGTGCGCTTTTAATTCAACCCGGCCATGTACCTCTGAATAAGACCGATTCACTTGCTTTAGTTTCAATAAAAAACAACATCAGTAATTTAGACTGGGATTTAACTAATACTCAGAAAAGAACAGGCGTAACTACGCTTAACGGCAGGGTAATTGGGCTACAGGTTTACTCATATAATACGAATGGGAATGAAGGCTCGATACCTGAAGATATCGGCAACCTGAGTGAGTTAATTAACCTATCCATTACGGGCAAACTTCACGGAACTATACCTAATTCTGTTACCAAACTAACTAAACTCCAGTCCCTTAGAATTACTAACGGCTCAGGTACACTGAGTGATACCATACCTGCAGAAATCGGAAACCTTATTAATCTCACCGATTTAAGTATCTTTAATGCAGCCAAAGGCCCTATCCCTAAGTCCATTGGCAAACTTAACAAACTGGTTTCTCTTTCATTGTCCACCGGAAACATTGACGGAGCAATACCCGAAGAATTTTACTCTTTGAAAAATTTGCAGACTATTACGCTCAATGATCAGAAACTGAGCGGAACCATTTCGGAAAAAATAGGAAATCTAAAAAATGTGGGTTTTTTAGATATTGCCAATAACAATTTATCAGGTAAAATACCGACCACAATTGGCGAACTGAATAATCTGCTTTATCTGGACTTGTCCGGCAACAAATTATCCGGTGAAATCCCTCAATCGCTGAATAATTGCACCTCGATATCAGCATTTAAACTTAACAACAATGAACTGGAAGGTGAGGTACCCGCTATTTTTGACAACAAAGAAAAGCTGATCCGACTGGATCTGAGCAACAATAAACTGACGGGCATATCCGAAAACATAGGCAAACTCACAAATCTGGAGTCATTAAACTTTGACAATAACCGCCTCACTTCGCTCCCAAATTCGCTGAATAAGTTGCGGGCATTGCAATCATTGTCGGCTAATTCCAATAAAATCAACCGCCTATCGGAGAGCATGAACCAACTGACAAGTTTGAACACCTTAAACCTGGCATACAACGAATTAACCACTTTTCATCCGGACATATGTTTACTGCCCAATTTAGCATCGATTAATCTCAGCAATAATAAAATCACCCGTTTGCCGGGCTTGATAGCTGAAATAAATACGCCAATTCTTCAGATTGAGAATAACGAACTTTCGGGACCGATACCGGCCAGGTTATTACAAACCGAGCCGGGTTATTACCGCTTTCAGAATAACCGGTTTGTGTACAACGACCTACCATCGGGAACTAATTTCACGAACAGAATTGGATCTCAAAAACCGCTGAAACTCCTGAAAAACACGTTCAAGGGCAATCTGGGTGATTCCATTGAAATTGATATTCGAAAGATATGCAGTAATTTGAATAAACATGACACGTATGTATGGTGCGAACATCCGAAAGAAAAGAAAGAACTACAACCTGCAATAAAGATTGAAGATGGCCCGGTATTGCACCTGAAATTATCTGATAAAAATATCGGAAAAAAGTATTATTGCTTAATAACAAACGACAGTGCAGCTACTTACAAAGACCCTCAGATATACTACCGCATTCCATGCCTTGAGAGCTTAATTACCGATACTGTATATTTGGCTATACAAACTGAAGAAGAATTTTTCGCTGAGAAATATCCCGAACAGTACATTGTAAAATCGGAATCGTTGCAGAAAAAAGAACTGAGCGATAAATCGGTTACGCTTATTTCGCCTTTCAAAATGCGCGGAGTGAAGAAATGGGAAGGCTCGTCCGACGGCAAAACGTGGTACGAACTTTCGACCACCATGACACAAAACGATCTGAAAACCAATCTGATTTCGGTAAAGGAAGAAGAATTAAAAATATCGCCTAAAACACCTGCTTATTACCGGTGTGCATTGCTGGAAACAAACTGCGAACCGGCTTACAGCGATACGATGAAAATTAATCCGTATGGAAAAGTAGTGTGCGATACCACGCTCAATGTAAGGAACAAAACAGTTACCATTAAGAAAGACAGCATTGAAGTAACTATACCCCAAGGCATAAATGATGGCGACTTCAGACTTACCATCATAAAATTAGATAATCCGCCAACAAAGCCCGATTCTGTTTTCAGGTTAAGTTCCGTATATGATGTTACGGTTAGTTTTGGAGATACTTTTTATTTACCAGTTGTCGTCAAACTGAAAAACCTGAACAAAATGACGTTTAACCAGATGAATATTGAAAACTACAAAGCTGTTTATTTCAATGATATAAAGCAACGATGGGAGTATTACAACGATGCAAGCATCAATTTGAATGATACTACACTCACATTTGGCACTTATCATTTCACAAAAATCGGCTACTTTGAGTTTAACGAGATGAACTATACTCACCGGCTAACAAAGAAAAGGGTAAACGTCATTTACAACGTAAGTGATATTAACTTTTTTGAACTTTATGACAAAATGGTTGTGAGTGAGGGATTAAAAAGCTGGCATAATACAAATACCAATCCGGATAAGGATGGAAATCCATATATGATACAGGACATTGCCGAATACATGGATCAAATTATTGAAAAATGTGATTCACTCGGATTAGAAACTCCGGGATTACGCTTTAATGTATATGTAAAACAGGTAGGTAATTATGCTCAAATTGGTGCTACAAGTTATCTTTCTGGACGTGGTTTCCTTTATATTGACCCTATTTTCATGAGTATGGAAAATACTAATAAAGAAAATAGAACTCAATTGATGACTACACTTGCCCATGAATACTCGCACTATACGCAGGATTACTACATGTCGATGATAATAAATAATTATTTCTGGCAGGAAGCCGCAGCTCCTTTGGGTGGTAGAATGATCTGGAATACAAATGATTTACCGCTGTCTGAACCCGAAATGCTGATAAATCAAGGATTGTCTCCCTCAAAAGGAAATAAAACTATTTTTGAAATTCTTGCGTCATCCTGGTTTAATGATTACAACTTACCGGTTGTGAGTAAACTTGCTTCAAATTCAGCCGATTACAATCTTGCAAGCCTGTTTTTTCACTACATGCAGAATTATCGTCATGGTACAACATTGGATGCGGCAGTTCTATTGAAGGAAACATCCTATTTCGATACCTGGCTCGGTTATCTGGAAAGTTATATTAAAAAGTATCTCAAATCAACCACCGGTACAGAGTTTGCCGATTATGTAAAATATATTTTCAGCGGTGTTAATCCCAATTTTACTGTCATCAATCAGGAAGATGGCAATCCCTACAAATATATCTATCAAAACATCGATAATAAAGG
>CALMZF010000117.1 GCA_937870645.1 uncultured Paludibacter sp.
TCCCGGTTCGCAGCTGTTGGTGTACGCATTTCCCAATCCTTTGAAGTCGTATTCCCCTTTCACATTTACGATAGGGTGATCAAAGCCAACGATTACATAACCGCCAAAACCTCCCAGCCCAAGCATCGATTTATTGTCAATCAGACTATTTTCAGCAAATTTCAGGGCATTCTCCGGAGTGTCACTCATGGCCGGAGTGGGGTAGATGCGGTTGATATGCTGGCCGGGAGCCGGACGATATTCCAGCACACGGGTGATGTTGGGTGAGTTTTGTGCTGCAATTAAACTGGTAAGCAACATCAGTAAGGATAACAAGGATATTTTTTTTCTCATAATCATTCGTTTAAAAACACAATCTTATTTGGATTTAACCCGATTTCATTGATCCGGAATTTTAGTTTTCCGGTTTTATCAAAACAAAGCACATCACCCCAAAGCGTGTAACCGGGTGAGTTGGTGATATAAACATCACCATCAAACGGATTAACCTGAATAGAATAAGGGGTGTCAAGTACGGTGTCGTCAGAAATAAAATTGTCGTTGACAACTTTCTCGCTCAGACAGTCGAATATTTTCACCCAGTTTTTATTGGTGGTGAAATCGTAATTATACAAATAGGCTTTATCGTTGTAAATAGTGAAATTCAACACATTCAGTCCTTCAAAATCCTGTACCACTTCGTCGATGTAGGTATCAATTTTTTGAAACCGATACGGGTTTTCACCGTAATTTCCCCGCGACGAAACATATACATCGCCCTGACTATCAGAATGTATGATGTATGGATTTATTCCGACAGTGATTTTTTTCAATTCCTTAAATGTCGTCATATCAATCACCGAAACCGTGTTGTCGTATTTCGGGAAATCCAGTCCGCCCGAATTTGCCACGTAGATTTTACCCGCTGCAATGCAAAGCCCTTCGGGATTTCGTCCGCAACTTACTGTGCCGTCCACCACCATTTTTGCGGTGTCAATCCTGACCAGCGTGCCATCAAAGCAGCTGACAAATACTTTTCCATTACTGCTTTCCAGATAGCGCGGCTGACGCGAAGAGTTTTTATCATTAAACAGCGGGATTTGTTTCAACGAAATGCCCGTGTTGACATCCACCACTTCAATCTGACTGGAAATATCTACCGCAATGTATAATTTAGAACCGTATAATATCATATCGTTGGCAGTATCGCCCAACCCGCGCTTGTTTTTTGTCTGAAAATAATTTGTATTAAATTCTTTTGTGTCGAAATTATAATACGCCAGCGTGCTGTTATTCATGTTGAATAATCCTTCCGAAAGTACGAGCATCCTGCCGGAACTTTGCGTTAGGGGTAAGCCGTCATTTCGTTCAACATCGTGCATAACGTCGCACGAATAGATAAAAAGCGCGGTTAACAGCAGTATGATTGTTCTGAATGTTTTCATTTTCCAAAAATTAAAATTTCAACGAAATATTCCCCCTGAACGACCTTCCCGGCATGGGGAAAAACCGAACCACCTCGTAATGCTTGTTGGTCAGGTTAAGGATTTCGATACCCGCACCAATTATTCCGAAACTTGTTATAAAATTTCGCGATGCAGAAATGCTGTGATCCGAATAGCCTTCCACCCTGTTCTCGGCATAATTCTGGTTAACGGCGTATCGGTGTCCCGACCAGATAGTGGAATAATTCAGGTTTATCCACGGAGTTTCCAGGCTTGCCCTGCCCGAACCCGAAACGCGTGGTGTGTATGGAATTTGCTGGTTGTAATCGCGGTCATCGGGGTTTGTTACGTTTAACGCCCTCTGATAGGTGTACGAACCGCCCGCAATCAGGTTATACCCTTTTGCAATCCTGTAAGCCGCTTCCAGTGAAAAATCCAGTCCGTCGATATCAACCCGGCCGTAATTAAGCATGGTCCACTCGAAGATGTTTTTGGTGGGATAAGCCACAATTTTGTTGTCAATCCGGTTGTGATAAGCATCCGCCGTCACCGAAAAAAATTGCAATAACTCAATGAAAGTCGTGGTGTAAGTCGCGCCCAGATTGAACTGTTGGGTATTTTCGGGCTTCAAGTCGGGATTGCCAACGCGTGAATAGTACAAATCATTGAAGGTAGGAACCCGGAAGATATTCTTGTAAAATGTCCGAAATCGTAAATCGGCGGTTTTAAAAAGCTTCACCGATAAAAAGATGTACAGAGAAAATCTCCGCTGATTTTCGGCGGCGGCGCCTGTCTTCGTCTGCTCGTTGATGTGAGTGTAAAGCAAACTCGCGGTGGCCAGCACCCGATTGGATACATATTTTCCGGCCAGAACCGTGAGCCAGCTCAGGCGGGATGGAGATGTAAAACCGCTTCCACCCGCATCGAGGGTATTTCCCGAAACATCCGAAGAAGCCGAGAATGAAATATTTTCAAAGGCTCTGAAAAGCGTGGAAACAGAACCGTAGATTTCGTTCTGCACGTAGGTATTTTCAGTCTTTCCATCCGAATTCAAAACAACGGGATCGAGGTAGCGCAGGTATCCGCGGTTGTATTTCGCGTTTGCCTGAATTTCCCATTTCCGCGAAAGTTCATGCCGGTAATGAGCCTGCGTGAAAAACGTGTTGTCCCAAATGCGCTGCGTGGAAAAGTTGGTTAAGTTGTAGTAAATGGTCGCGCCCGGCAATCCACGCTCCGACTGGTAAAAGTAAGTTTTGATATAGCCCCGGCTTTTATCTGAAAATTTAGTATGCAAAGCAGCTTCCAGGCGAAGATTGTTCACATCGGTATTCCGGCGGGTTTCCATCGAAGAGCTGTCTTTTCCCGCGAAACCGTAATTGAGCCTGTAAGGATATTCCCCGTTGGCAGCGAGCCACTCACCGCTGAAAGAAGCAGCAAGTTGTTGGTTGAATTTCCGGTTGAGCGTGAGAGAAGGATTTATCAAACCGAATGAACCGGCTTTCAGGGCGACTTTGCCATTCATTTTCCGGTTATCCCGAAATTCAGGGCTAAGGGTTTGGATGTTCAAAACCGATGCCGACGCAAAAAGACGAGCCGGTTGAAAGATATTATCACTCTGACCGCTGCTGAGCGAAATCATATCCACATTTTCCAGCGAAAACCGTCCGATGTCAATTTGTCCGCTCTGAACATCCGTGAGCGCTATGCCGTCGTAACTCACCGTGGTATGATTAGCCCCCAGACTTCGCACCGATACCGTTTTCAGTCCGCCGATGCCGCCATAATCCTTCACCGTCACCCCCGAAAACTGTTTCACGGCATCAGAAACCTGCAAAGCATTCAGTTCCATCAGCGATTTGGAACTGAGTATCTGCAAGGGAGTGCTCGAACGAATTTCGGCATTGCGGGTGCTTTCAGTAACCACAATTTCCTGAATGTAATGCACGCGGGTGGTATCCTTCTTCTGATCAGGTGGATTTTGTCCGTAGACGGTCATGAAAATTCCGGAAAGCAGTGAAATTCCCGTAAATGAAAGAATATGTTTGAAATTAGCTGAAATCATACAATCTATTTGAAAACACAACAAATAGCTTGCAAGAAAAGAAAATCAACGGGCACAAATAGATATAGATATCGGTGCGTAATTGGTTATAGCTCTGTCCTCGAAAGCGTTAAACAAAATCATTTGGCAGGTCTTCTGACTTACTCCCGTAGGTGAACGAGCCTTCCCGTCTTATCATTCGGAGACAGTGGCAAAGTGTTGTTCATCACGTTGAAAGAGCTTACAGCAGCGGGACTGTTGCCGATTTTCACGACATTCCCTTTTAATCGATTTCCGCGGAAGGCGGAAATTCAAACCAAATTTTACTGGTGCAAAGGTAGAAATTATTTGTGAAAGGAGATAATTTATCCGCGAAGTTTAACGGAATTAGTTGGGTAATTCAGTTTTGGGGGCGGGCAGCTTTATTTTGTCCGAATTTTCGAGCTGCCAGTGATAAGCGGTAACCATTTCGGTGAGCATGGTTCGCATTTGTTCCGATGCTATTTGCCGTAATCCGCTGTTGAGCGCTGCCTGCCGAACCTGTTCCTTACCTCTGGACTGAATTTCGTGCAGATCATCGCGTTTGATAAAATTGAACAAGTCTTCTTCGAAGTAATAATATTTGTATTCCGGCTCCATCGACAGGATTTCAGGTTCGGGAAAGGATATGATTTTCAGTTTTTTATTTTCCTCATCGGTTTCCCACACGCATTTTTCAAAATCATAGCCAATCAATACTTTGGCCTGAACGATGACCAGCGCTTTTTTGGTGGATGGAATTATTTTGAAAAGTTTTTTGGTGGCTTCGTAGTTGTAGATTTCATGAAACTGACCTTCGGCGCACACAATTTTGAATACCTTTCGCATGCTTTCCACCACCGTGTGCGAACTTTCGGCAATCGTTGCTTTTGAACTGCTTTTTGAGACCAGTTTGAAAACCAAAAAAGCAATCACAGCTCCAAGCACCAGCCCAAACAGCAGGATGCCCATTACGTTTCCGCTTCCGTAGCCCGGTTTGAAGAATGTAGAATAAAGATAACCAACTAAAAATAAGACCAAGATAGCTCCGAAAACCCATGCAAATAATTTTATGTTTTTCATCGGTTATTTTTTTAATTACAATTATTCGGACAAAGGTAGTGATATTTTATAAAATTAATGACGTAGTCCGGCTATCAAATTGATTGTTAATGCAATAACAAAGGTATTGAGAATGAACGAAAGTATGCCATGCACCAATGCAATCCGCCGAATTCGCTTAGAGGTGATGTTCACATCCGAAACCTGGAACGTGCAGCCCATCACGAATGAAAAATAGGCAAAATCCAGATAATCGGGATTATTATCTTCCGGAAAATTTAATCCACCCAGAATTTTAGCCGGTTTGGTATTATCGGCATTGTAATATTCATGTGCATAATGAAAAATATAAATGGTATGCACCATTGTCCACGCCAAAATCATTCCCGAAATGCTGGCGGGTAAAAATAACGGATTTTCGGTTATTGCCGTATCTTTCGATATCATCAGCAGCAAAACAGACAGCATTCCGGAAAAGGAAGAAATGATTACCATAAAAAACACAAACGCTACGCTGCCATCGTCCTCCGCTGCTTTCTTTTTTATATCGGGAACTGTGCGGGTAAACACCACAAACCAGCTGAATACGATAAATAGTAAGGCAAAAACTACCCACGAAATTACCAGTTTTAATAAGAAATCATTTTCGCGGGGAAGCAGCATGAAAATAACAGCTGCAAGAACCAGACAAACACAAAACCGTACTAACGGATGCATTTTCAGAAAAATATTCTCAGTTTTTTTCATCGAAACTGTCATGGTATTGGGTTTATTTCAAAAAATTCGGTATTATTTCAAATTCACATCTATCAGGAATGATGTTAGTAAATTCATATCCAATTGGATTGCAGTTAATTTTCTCTCAGCGAAAGTACTGAATTGTTTTTATAATCATAAAGTTTATGTAGATAAATATTACGCTGACTATAAAAACGTTAATTTCAATCAAGAGTTGATGCCTTTATTCCGTCATTTCAACTGGAATTTTTACTATCTTTGCAGATTAATATTTTAATTAGAAAATGTTTAATTAAGACAAATGGCCGGATTTACTAAATGGATTACAGGCGGTTTGGGTTTCGTTTTGGGAGGGCCAATAGGAGCGCTTATCGGCTTTGCAATCGGCTCGATGATTGACGGCGCATCCGTTATAACCGAATATGCCGAAACGCAGCGGGGAAATTATACCAATACCCAGGAAGGTGATTTCAAAATGAGCCTGCTGGTGATGATTGCCTGTGTGATGAAAGCGGATGGAAATCCTACAAAAACCGAACTGGCTGTTGTGAAAAGATTTTTGGTTGCCAATTTCGGTGAAGATGGAGCATTGGATGGCTTGCAGATTTTGAAAAATCTTCTGCAACAGAACATCAATGAACAGGCTGTGGCCATGCAAATAAACCAGTACATGAATTACTCATCGAAACTGGAACTGCTGCACCTGCTTTTTGATAT
>CALMZF010000118.1 GCA_937870645.1 uncultured Paludibacter sp.
TCGGGTGAAAGGAGTATTTCCACACCCGGCTCAATCGTTAATGTAACATTATTGTTGATGATTACATTATCACGAACAATGTAAGGTGAACAGCTTTTGAACAATGTGGTGTTTTCGGAAATTACTTCCGGCACGATGCACGAGCTTTCAGGTTCAAAGACGGCAACCAGATTAAGGTCAGTTGTCAGGCTGAAAGGATAAGTTTTTTCGGTTGAAATGAGGATGGAACCAGGTTTGTAACCCAATAGTTCAAGATCGAAACTTAAGTCGCTGCTTGTGACGCTTGACTGATGTATTTCCACAGCAAGAACATTGACACCTGCTTTCAACAGGCCTTTGTCAACTCTGAACGAATAATACGTTTTTTCGCAAATATCCGATGTGGCTGTTGCAGCAAGCGTTTTATAATTAATTGTTCCCGGTTTTATATTATCGCGAATTATTTCTACTCCGTTCAAATATACAACCGCTGCATCGTCTCTCAGCAGATTAATCCGGAAATCATTGCCGGTAAGATCAGATACGTTCACATTGAAACTATGTCTGAAATAGGTGGTAACGTTCTTATTGCTGCTTGATGCTCCATATCCGATTTTTGTCTTTTCATCACCTTGACCATATCCAAGCTTACCCTGACCCGAACTCCAGGATGTGTCATCGAAACTAACTTCTTTCCAGCCTGAACCTTTGTCGGTACCGTCAACCAGGTATTTCCAGGTAGATTGTTTAGCAATTAACGTGGTTTTTTCAGCATTTGCCCAACCCCGGAAGGTGTATCCGGCTTTTCCCTCAACAGATACCTGAGAATTTATATTTTTCAGATACGGACTGGTGCATTGATTTTGAGGTATCTTAAAATCGTTCAGTTTCAGTGTTCCGGCATTTTCCGGGTAAACGGACAATGTCAGCTGTGCTGTTTCATCAAAACCATAGTTTTTCAGGTCGTTCAGAATGACAGAAGGCCTTTCCTCGGTAAATGTTTTCAGATTTACAACCTCATTTTCCCAAAAATCGACTGAAGGCATGGCGTCACCATACGAGGAAGTTGTGCCCAGCCAGCGTTTAACGTGTTGCGGAATTTCAGGCAGAATTTCCTGCCGGTGTTTTTCAATGAGATTATGCATTGTTACGGCGTTGAAACTGGTGTACAAATGATCTGCAAGCCGTTTGCCGAAATAACTCTTGTAGGCCGCGTTTTTCATTAAATTTGAAAACGGGTACACGGTTTGATTGATATAAAAACTGATCATAGACGAGGTGGATGTGAAGTAACCACGATCCAGGTCCATGAGTATCCATTTCCATTGTCCGGTATCCCTGGGTTTCCAGGCCATCACATTGTGGTCAATTGAAGTATTGCCGGAAGCAATTTCGGTAATCGCAAGATCGGTAAAGTTTTCGATATCCATTTGTGCAGCTACCGCATCAAAGTTTGATTGTACGGACAGATCTTTCGTATATAGTATTTTGAAATTGTTGTATGCAGTCAGGTCACCACATTCGGCATAATCTTCATTTTCAACCATATCGAATGTCCCGGCATCAAGTCCGTAATGCTTTTCGATATAGTCGGTTTCAATTTTTTCTCTGAAGTTATGAATACCCATGTACTGACCATTAAAATACACCGTACACCAGCGAAAAGCTGATATGTCAAGTTTCATATTCAGCAGGGTGGAATTCTGTCCCAGAATATCGCGCATGAGTGTGTTACTCCAGTCGTTGC
The DNA here is from genome assembly GCA_937870645.1 of uncultured Paludibacter sp. GTDB lineage: Bacteria > Bacteroidota > Bacteroidia > Bacteroidales > Paludibacteraceae > UPXZ01. The sequence goes on from CALMZF010000118.1 coordinate 1,727, forward strand.
CCGAAGCACGGAGGGCAAAGGTTTTGAAACTTGCGCGCGGCGAATCGTAAAAAATGGAATAATCGAGAGAACCTGTGCCATACCTTTTTTTGAAATACACGCCTAACATTTTCTGGGGTAACTGCCATGAATAAAGACCGTTGATTTTTACACCGGCCACTTCATTGAAAGCAGCTCTGTCAGCTCCGTTATTTTCAAATAATTCAATGTTAACCGGAATTTCCCAGTCAGGTTTGAATGACTGAACATAAATTCCTTTTGTCGGGTCCCAGAAATTTGCCGGTTCCGAGGCAAGCGAAACAACAGGTAAACCGCCGGTCTGAATATTCTCGTTGATAAAGTATGTATTCGTAATCACCGGACCGGGTAACATGTCCGGTTTCAAAATCCTTGCTCTTACTACAGTAGTTGAATCGATGTTTATCGGTGCAACATAAAGAGGTGAACTTTGAGTAGGTGCTGAACCATCGAGTGTATAGTGTATTTCTCCACCCATATCTGTGAATAACTTCACTTGCTGACCGGAATTGTAAATGCCTCCGCGTATATTGAACATAGGCTCATTGAGGGCAAAGTCGCTGAAAAATTCGGTTGTATTAGCAGCATTGGGCGTTGCAGTTGAAAAATGTCCCCACAGCATCAGGTTATCGGGATTTCTGCCCTGTGAAACATCCGGTTGCTGATTGACGTAGCTGATCGAATCTATCAGTGCCAGAGCGGGACTGAACAGACCAATCTGCTCAACCTGTGCATCGAGCTTAAAGCTGGTGTGATTTCCGGTGTTATTGCCGTCAGCCCAAAAAATCACATAACCTTTTGCCGGAATCACTACGTTAGTGATCGCCCATTTATTAGGAATATCTAAATTGTCGGTCAGATAATAACCTTGCAGATTTATTGATGAGCTTCCGTCGTTGTATAATTCAATCCAGTCGGCATCTGCATTATAATCGGGGTCTTTGATGGTCGATGAATTCGAAGCCATGAACTCGTTGATGTAAAGTTGGGCGGGAGAGGTAATGCAGATTACCAGAAATAAAAGAATTGTGAAAATATATTTCATTGTTTGTGAATAAATAGATTTGGAATAAAAGGCGCAAATTTACACTTAAAATCATTATCTGTGATAAAACAGACAATAAAAGTGATAAATGTTAAATATATCTGAAACTAATGTTGAAATGATAATTCAATAAATCTTTTTACAGCATTCAGCAAAATGGTTGGCAGGCTTTATCCGTATTTTTCAACTGACGCCGAACCAGTTTAATGCATTATGATTTTACACAGATAAATAATTTGCACTTTATTGCACAAAAAACATCCAATATCCAAATAATTGTATATTTTTGCTTTTGGATTATTAATTAATCCAAAAATAATAAGGGACATTTCATCACTGAAGTTATAGATTTTTTCAAAAAAAAATAATTCTCAGGTCAATAAGAATACGGGCTGACCTTCCCCGGCATGAAATACCTGTCTGTTCTCTTGTTCTTAACCTTCTTGTCGTAATCCGACAACCCAAAATTTATATTCATGAAACGATTTCCATTCCTGTTTACATGTGTGGTGCTTATTTCCGGTCTTTATGCTCAAAATCCAACCGGAAAAGTTAATACCAAATATCTCCGGCCTTCCATTACCATGTTGTTCTCATAGCCCAAAGATGCCGACGAAGAAGTGGTTATCTCCAAATTCCGAAATCTGGAGGTCAACAGCAAGTTCGACAACCACAAAATCGATTTTCCAGATCTTGCACCCATTGATCCGCTCAATCTGCAAAAAAATGCACTGATCACAAAATACATTCGGGCAGCTTCCAATCCTGTAATAGCCAAATGGTGGGGACGCGATGCCGACGGCAATTTCAACTATTCACTCGTGGCCCAACGGGGCTCCTATACAGCCACCGATGCAGATGCCATCATTTCACGCGGCTCCAATACCAGCCGTATAGAGATGATAGGTGAACAGCTAATTGATAAATCCTATATACTGCTCTACGAAATCACCGATCTGTATTCTATGGAGGAATATTACGACCGGCAGGATGCCTCCAACCGCAAACTGAAAATCACCACACCGGTGAAACGTACCGAAGAAGGCTACAATTGCGACTACAAGGTATATGCTTACAAAGTGGATTTCACCGACTCGGTAGCCAGCGAGTTTTACTCCCGATATTGGGTCGATGTCAAAAATCACGACAATAAAAAAGTGGCAGCCTGGGCTGATGCTCAATTTCCGGTGCGTCTCATGGCCTCTACCGGTGGGTCGGTGCGCTCTGCCCAGTCAAAGCAAAAAACGCTGAACACCAAGAAAAAAACAATGCGGGAATTACTCGAAGATATTCCTGCCGAAATCCAGAACAATGCCGTATTTGAATTGGGACGAAAAATCGAGGATTTCCGACTGAAAGTAACCGTGTTCAAAGCTTATCCCGTGAGTGCCAAACTTGGAACAAAAGAAGATTTATACATCGATCAGCGATTTTATGTGTATGAAATAGAACAGGAAAAAAACGGCAACCAGAAAATCAACCGTAAAGGCGTAGTGCGCGTGAAAACCATCAATGACAACAAACAGGTGGCTACCGGTTCGTCTCTGCCTTCGGTTTTCCAGCAGGTTGCAGGCGGGCGGATTTACCAGGGAATGTTCATGGAAAGCAAGGATGACTATGGAATTATTCTCAATATAGGTAAAAACGGTTCGGCCAACAATGCCATGGATGGATTTAATATCGGTGCCGACTTCCGCATCTCCCGTTTCCTGAAAAAACCGGGATGGCATTTCGGAATTGATGCCTCGCTGCGTTCCATGAAGGATGTGTATGCCGGTAATATCAGCACCCCCTTGCAGCCATCACTGATTAATTCTACCGAATTGGTTTCAGGAGGCACCTATGCCATTGCCGTGAATATATCCAAAGAAAGCTATTTCACCCGAAAGGGAAATGTATATCTGAGGCCGCTGGTTGGACTCGGGCTGCAAAGTTACTCGTTCAATAACATTGGGGGAAGCGAAATTGATTCTGAAAACAAAGATTACTCCTGGTCATCCATTTATGTACCGGCCGGTATTGGGGTGGGTTGGAACATTACTCCCACATTCAGCCTCGAAATGAAACCCGGGGTGTATGCCCGCTTTGCCGCTACAACCGGCAATAAGGAAAAGCTCACCCAATCGGCAGCACCCGTTACCGACAACTGGGGATTTGGAACCATTGATAAAATGAATTTTGGAACAACAAATACCATTTGTTTAAGAATAAGGTTTTAATAATTTTCTATCCTGAAACAATAAATTTGAAAGACATGAAAAAAACAATTCAGTATCTCAGTCTCTTGCTGATAGTACTCACAAGCTTCAGTCTGAGCATATCGGCACAAAACAAAAAAGCCGACAAAGATACCCGTAACTGGGTTTATGAAATAGAACCGGTAGGTGTGGGTACTCAGGGTTCATACCTTATAAAAGTATGGTCATACTCCAAAAAACCCATGGTAGCCCTCGAGCAGGCCAAAAAGAATGCCGTACACGGAATTATTTTCAAAGGATTTACAGGCATTCAGGGTGTGCCCGGTCAACGGCCGCTCACCAATAATCCTAACCTGGAAGTGGAACAGGCCGAATTTTTCAAAAACTTTTTTGCCGAAGGCGGAAAATACATGAAATTTGTCAATATCACCAACGACGGTTCGGTGGCTGCCGAAGACCGCTTGAAAATTGGCAAAGAATACAAAATCGGAGTGGTGGTATCGGTGAATGTGGCCGGATTGCGCAAGGACCTCGAAGATGCCGGCATGGTCAGAGGATTAAGCAGTGGTTTCTAATAACCCTTAAAAAACAACTGACTATGAAAAAATCAGTGTTGATATT
>CALMZF010000119.1 GCA_937870645.1 uncultured Paludibacter sp.
AGCTTACAGCATCACTTCCACCAGTGAACTGCTCAGTGTGCCGTATGCTTTGTATGCAAGCTATACGAAAACTGCAGCGAATGCCCAAAGTCTGACATTGCCCTTTGAAAATAGTTCCGGATATACTACAACACCTTTCTCTATTACCAACACAGGGTCGTCAGCTTACACAATAGCAGGTATTAGTGCAAATGGAACAGGAATATATGGTGAGACTACAGATGATAATTCTCCCGGAGTTTTTGGCATTGGAAGTGGAACCGGTACATCTTCCGGTGTAATGGGTAAAACAGGTGAGCCAGGAGGATATGAAGTCTTGCCGGGAAACGTCGGTGTACAAGGAAGAAGTGATGCACACATCGGGGTTGCCGGAACTGCTATATCGGGAACAGGTGGATATTTTTCGAGCCGTACCGGTCAGGCTCTATTTACCAAAGGTGGTGTCAAACTCACCGGAATAGGTGAAGCAGCAGGCAGCATACTTACCTCCGATGCAGCGGGTATTGCAAGTTGGAAAGTACCGGTCTGGTTACAATCTGGTGATAATATTTATTTTAATACAAATTCATTAGGAAAAGTGGGAATAGGTACATCTACTCCAAGTTCATCTTTACACGTAGTTGGAGGTTTATACGTAGTTGGAGGATCAGAAATAGCCCGCTTTCAGTCAGCTGCCACCAGTAGATGGATTGCTTTGTACCAGGATAATACAAGAAAAGGAATACTCTGGAGTGTCAACGATGATATAAAACTTCTAAGTGATGCAGGAGGTGTGGCATTCAGGACCAGTGGTATAGACCGGATGACAATAACTGCTGATGGAAAAACCGGAATTGGAGATACCTCACCAGAAGCCACACTGGATGTGGAAGGTACGGTAGTAATTGGAACCGGAGGAAAAGTATTCTCCGAAATCAGAGAAATTACCGGAACAACTGCGGGTGTTTCAAGTTATTATGTTGCAGTACCATACCCTACAGGATATACTATGACAAATACCAGGGTATTATCAATTGAAATTAATGCAGGCGGTAATGCATGGGTTGGAATTGGTTTTGATAATAACAATATTTCTGTTATTCCAATTTCATATAATTTGTCAGCTTCCGAGTTTTATATATTTTACCCAAATTTACCCAATTGTCAAAATCGCGCTTTCCGAATGCTGGTGATGAAAGTACAGTAAATTGTGAAGTAATCCTATTGTTTTTAATCGGTTAATTACAGATTATCATAAATTTAATTTCCATAATTCAGAAACCCAAATGAAGAAACAATTAACTATGCTGGCAGTAATACTTCTTACTGCCGGCATTTGTCTGCCACAGCAGGCTATGGCACAATCTCCCCAAAAAATCAGTTACCAGGCTGTGGTGCGCAACAGCACCAATGCCCTGGTTACCAATCAACCGGTTGGCGTAAAAATAACTATCCTGCAGGGTTCAGCCACCGGTACACCGGTGTTTGCCGAAACACACACACCGACTACCAATGCCAACGGATTGATTAACATTGTTATCGGAACCGGATCGCCTGCCATAAACGGTTTACTGGATGTTGTCTGGTCAACCGGTCCTTATTTTATCAAAACAGAAATTGACCCTGCCGGTGGAACGGCCTACAGCATTACCACAACGAGTGAACTGCTGAGTGTGCCCTATGCCCTGTATGCCAAAAAGGCTGAAAGTACCAATTTATTAAATTTGCCATTTGCCGGAAGCTCACACTCAATAAATAATGCATTCAGTGTGAAGAATAACAACGGAATAGCCATTGTTGGGTGGGGAGATGACGCATATGGTAACACCTTTGGAGTGGTTGGATCTACTAATTCCGGGGTTGGCATAGGTGTTAGAGGTATAAATAAAAGCACTACAGGCATCGCATTAGGCATTAGCGGAGAAACTTATTCCAGTGAAGGAGTTGCAGTCAAAGGAATTGCAACTTCATCCACCGGCAGTACAGTCGGGGTTGGGGGTGAGGTTTCATCACCGAATGGAACCGGAGTAGTTGGATTTTCCACTTCTACTACCGGCTCTGCCGTTGGAGTATGGGGTATTTCGAACGCCCTTGATGGAACAGGCGTATCAGGCGAGAGTAAATGGATAGGTGTGAGAGGTGTCAATTCGTATAATACAAGCAACGGATTTGGAGTGAAAGGTGAAGTCAATTCTCCCAATGCAATAGCTGTAATGGGAGAATCAAAAAGTCAAACAGGAGATGGGGTCGGTGTTAAAGGTACTTCTGTATCATCATCGGGTAAAGGTGTGTTAGGTGAAAACAGATCAACAACCGGAAGTAATTATGGTGTGTACGGTTTTTCTGCATCTTCATCAGGCACAGGTGTTTATGGCGAATCGTACCGTTGTGGGGTAAGGGGTAATAATAATACTAAAACCGGAGAAGCTTATGGAGTTCAGGGAATTGTATATTCATCACAAGGAATAGCAGTGGAAGGAACTTCAAGGAGCTCAACTGGAAACACACACGGAGTATATGGAAATTCAGCATCATCAGAAGGAACAGGATTATTTGGCTTTTGTGGTTCATTGACCGGTAATACAAAAGGAGTGGTAGGGTATATCAATTCTCCTGACGGTTTTTCAGGTTATTTTGCAGGTGGTAAATTTCATGTTCGGGGTAGAGTAGGAGTAGGAACTGAAACTCCCGATGCCGGTATTCATCTCAAAGGAACCGGATTTCCGGATACCTTTATGTTTCTGGAATCAGCTACAGGAAACGATGCCGGTTTCAGAATATACGAAGGTACGACTGCCAGATGGCATATTTTCAACAGTGTTGGTGCCAATGGTCTCCAGATATATAATAACGGAGGTAGCACCGCTATTTTCTGCAAACAGGATAATTCGAATGTGGGTATTGGGACTACTACTCCCGCCTACAAACTTCAGGTAGGCAACAGCGGCGATGGTACACAGGCACGCGCCAATGCCTGGAACACGTTTTCCGATGCACGCCTGAAAAAAGATTTCAGCGGCATTGACCATCCGCTGGAGATGGTGGACAAACTGAACGGTTACTACTATTACTGGAAAGATGGAACAGATCAAAGCCGGCAGGTAGGATTCTCGGCACAGGAAATACGCCGGATAATGCCCGAAGTGGTGTCGGAAGGTGACGATGGATTGCTCTCGGTAGAATACGGAAAAATGACGCCGCTGCTTCTGGAAGCTATTAAGGCGCTGAAAACGGAAAACGACCGGTTGAAAACCGAAAACAGCCAATTGAAAGCCGTCTCCGAGAGAAATGAAATCCGCATGACAGAGATTGAAAACAACCTGCGTGAGTTGATGCTGAAATAGATCACATGAAATACCAATATCAGACTTCCCCTCGTTGGAAACGAGGGGAAAATGGTTAATTGTTTCCAACAATGTTCTCGCTATTATTCACTGTTACCGCACTATTTTGTTGTGTGGTAATAAAAAAAGATAATACACCTAAACATCAAAACCCATGAAAAATTTATTCACTTTATTTGTTGCTCTGTGCTTATTGTCGACCATTCAGGCACAAAACCCCGGAGAAATTGTATTCTCTAATTCTCCAATCGCTCCCAATTCACCTGAAAACCTGAAAACCGAATTCACAGCCGGTGAACATATCTACGCCGTGGCTTACCTTACCGATGCCGTGAAAAATCTTTATCAAAATCAGTCACCAAACGGTACCCTGCAGGTCGAAGTATTTATTTACGAAAAAAAACCGCCGCTCTACAGTTATCAGCAACCAAGCGAGGAACAGCTCACTTTTGCCAATATGTGGGTAACCGGTACGGTAAAGGACAACAAATACCTGGTAGTGGACTTAGTTCCCGACCCGTCGAAAACTTCGGCTTACGGGGGAAAGGAAATTATTTACAAAAAGTTTGGCTCCAAATACGAAGGCCCGGTGAACTTTGCCGAAACACTGGGAAAACTCGCACCCGGTAAGCATGAGCTGAAAGTAACTGTTCATTGTTATTACGCACCCGTTGCTACCGGCGAACTAACGATAACGGGCGACGACTTCAGCACATACACCACGCTGGCCGAAAAACTCAACAACTCGGCTGCCTCTGCCGGTGCTGCGAGTGCCGAATTCCCAAAAGCAGTGGTATCAGATCCGGCACGCGAAGTCAGAATGAAAACTGCCCTCTTAAACTCCAACGACTGGAAAAACGGACGTTTCGATGCCACCGAAATACTTAAAACTGCCATTACCTACGACTGGGAAATTCGCCGCCACGAGATTTCGGGCGCCATACAGCACCGATATTGCATAGCTGCTATGGCCGTAAAAACCAAATCGGGCGAATGCGCTTACTACAAAGTTACTTTTCAGGAAGATTACGCAGGTGGTAAATTCCAGCCCCTGCGCTACGATGGTGCAGGCGATAAAGTGGTGCTGAAATGCGAAAAGCTTAAATAAAATTATTTTTCCGGACAATATCTTTCAACGATATCAGTCTTCAGAAATTGCAAATTCCATATTTAAATAAAATCATAAAATAAATCAAAATTATGAAATCAACAATTTTACCTGAAAAGAAAGGTAGTTTTTACAAATTATTTGTTATTCTCGTCTTTTTATTTCTGTCAATGGGCGAATTTGCCGCAGCTAAGTCACAAATGACTGTTTCGGTTACCAATATTACAAGTTCGACCTGCAGAGTATCCTGGACACCTGTGACCGGGGCAACCAAATACAAAGTATCAATCGGGCGTAAAGTGAATCAGTTTTTTTGGGTTTATTACCCACAATATGACGGTCTCGAGGTAAGTGCTTCCACTGCCTACTTAAATGTTACGGGTATTCAGCTGGTATCAGGAACTGAATATGATCCTCTGTATAGAATTGCCTGGATACGTGCCTTTAAGAATGAAACGGAACTGGAAGATGATTCTGAATATTTCTATGTTTTATTACCAGGTCCTACAATCGAAGTGAGTAGTGTAACCACTACCACCATTGATGTAGCTTTATTTCAATCCCCAACTATTCCAAGTAGTCAGTTTGATTACAAAATCAATGTACAGACCACAAACGGTGATGTGTGGTCTAATCACACCGGATACCCGCAAACCATTCTCAAACCGGTAAGCACTCATAAAATTACCGGGCTTACTCCCGGAATATCATACAGAATTCTGCTACAAAGTTATAGAGATGAGTGGACTGACTGGTCGGAGAAAATGGTACCCACGGTGTGCAATCCACCGGTGGCGTTGGATCCAAAAAACCTTGGTCCGAATTCCTTTACCCCGAACTGGTCAAATGTTACCGGTGCAACATCCTTTAAAATATATTTGAAAGAAAAGGCATCCGGAAAGACTATTCTCAATGGATATGAAACAACAAATGCATTCCTGGTAAGAGATTTGGAACCGGGAACCCAATATGAATATCAGATAACATCGGTAAATGAAAGCGGCGAATCGGCTAAATCCAATACAATATCTGCAACCACTACTGTTTTGCAAATTCCTGTAGCTTATGCAGCCGATAATATTACTTCCAGTTCCTTCAGAGCCAGGTGGTCATCTGTGTCTGGCGCATCAGGTTACAGACTGGAGGTGAATGACGGAAATGTTATCAAATATTACGAAACCAGCGGTGTTAATTATACTTTGACCTACCTTAAACCAAATTTTTTATATAAATACAAGGTAAGAGCCCTGTACAATTCCAATGTCAACTTTTCGGGAACGAGTAATGAAATATCGGTTACTACATTTCTGTTTCTGAACTTGTGGGCAGCTCCCGCAGAAGGTGGAACGATGACAGGAAACGGAAGTTATGCACCCGGTACATCTGTCACTATCAAAGCGACTGCAAACGAAGGATATGAATTTCTAAACTGGACAAATCCACAAAATCAGGAAGTATCAAAAAATGCCACTTATACGTTTACACTTAACAATTCAATGACTTTGTTTGCAGAATTCAAAAGTCTAAAACCTCCCACTAAATATACACTGACACTAAAATCAAATCCGGAAGAAGGTGGAACCGTTCTTGGAGAAGGAACTTTCGATCCGGGTACACAGGTCAATATTAAAGCATCACCCAATAAGGGATATAAGTTTGTGAACTGGACAGACAGAGATTTTGTCATTTCCACCTTAGCAAACTACACCTACACTCTTACCGCTAGCCGTACACTAATTGCTAATTTTGAAGTTCTCAGCGGAATGGATGACCAGAAGTCAAGTCTGATCAATTTTTATCCAAATCCAGCTTCTGATTTCATCTCGGTAACCGGTATCACCGGACAAACGGAGGTGAAATTTTACAATTCTACCGGAATAAATGTACTGAATACCACGATTGAAAAAAATGACGCAATCAATATTTCATCGCTTCAGAAAGGTATGTATTTTGTCGTTTTAGAATCCGATTTGACAAAACACACTTTCAGAATAATTAAAAACTAACTTTTCAAAAAAATGATTTTGAATTCCTGACAGGTATCAAAAAACTGTCAGGAATTGAATTATAAATACAGTGTTATAACTATGCCACCGAGCATTTTCATCGCATGATGGTAAAAAAATAAACGCTAAAAAATATTCCCATGAAAAAAACTATCACTATTCTGGTCGCACTATTTATTTGGCTGTCACTCGCGGCTCAGGCACCCGAAAAAATGAGTTATCAGGCTGTAGTGTGAAACGAAAAAGGCGCTTTGGTGCTAAACCGAACTCTTGGAATGAAAGCAAGCATTCAGAAATACACCTTTGCAATTCCAAAACCGTACTATACTACCATTTATGCCGAAACCCACACGCCGGTTACCAACGAAAACGGGTTAGTCAGTATTGCCATTGGTACGGGTACACTTGTTCCCTGGTCAATCCCATTTAAAGATATTAACTGGGGTGCTGAAACCTACTATCTCCGTACTGATATCGATTTATCGGGTGGCAGTACATATACCATTTCCAGTACTCAACAACTGTTAAGCGTTCCTTATTCTTTAACTTCAAAAACCGCAGTAAAAGCCGACACGGCATCAAAAGCCGCTGTAGCAGATATGGCAAAAAAAAATAATGGTGAGATCATATTATGGATTTGGCGACACAGGCAAAATTGA
>CALMZF010000120.1 GCA_937870645.1 uncultured Paludibacter sp.
GGCAGGAAATAAGTATGTGGTGGGTATGGATGATCGGGATGACGGAGAAAAACTCCCAACGAAGATATAGATGCCAACGGTACAATCACAATTAATGGCGGATTGCTGTTCGGCGGATGTATGAATTCCGGCATGTTTGAATCAATTTCAAGCTCAGCGCAGGTTGGTGTCAATCTGAAAAGTACATCGGCAGTATCCACCGCTTCGGGGTTTATTCAGATTAAAGATGCAAACGGAACAGTTATCGGTACATTCAAAACTCCGCTGGCGTATTATTATTTTCATCTTTCATCACCTGACATGAAAGTGAGCACAGCATATTCCATTTATACCGGTGGAACCTACACGGGCGGTTCAACCACAGGCGGATATTGTACAGGTGGCAACTACAGTGGGGGAACCTTAAAAAAATCGTTTACTACAGGAACATCTAAAGTATCGACGCTCACACTCTAAGATCAGGGGCTAAAACTGTTCATTTACTGAATAAAAATTGATAAATGTGTTATACTGATAATCATTTAGAATAAAAAACATACTGAATGCACAATTTAAATGATTAACTTTGTGCGTTTTTTGCCGATATTACATTTTTGTTACAAAAAAGTGATATAACCAAAAATCTATTTGAAAAAAAACGCGCCTTATATTTTTTATACGTTGAATGGAAAAATTTCTTGAGATACTCAATGAACTGAAACCGATATCATTGGCCGAAATGGACAGTGTGAAGCTACTCAATCGGACAGATGTTAAATACGTCTTTCATAAGGACGAATTGGCAGATATTCTGTCTAAAGCAGCTGAATTTTACAGAACACTAACTATCAACGAAAGACGTTTCGAAAATTACGACAGTTTGTATTTTGATACCGAAGATTACCAGTTATATTCCGCTCATCACAACGGCCGTACAAACCGCTTCAAACTCCGTATGCGGACATATATGTACTCCGACATCCATTTTTTCGAAATAAAATTCAAAACCAATGGGAATAGAACCGTCAAGAAACGTATTCAACTTCCCGAAAAAACGGATATAATCTCGGGGATTGCACTGGAATTGCTCGAAAGACGAACAGATATTCCGGCCGAAACGCTTAAAAAAGCAATTCGCATAAAATGCAAACGCATTACAATGGTCGATAAGTTACTATCCGAAAGGGTTACGATTGATTTTGACCTCAGTTACAATATCGGTGACGATGTGTGGCACGAATGGCCGGAACTGGTTATTGCTGAAGTGAAGCAGGAAAAGTCCGGACATTCACCATTTATCAAAATCATGTTTTCAAAACATATCCGGCAGGTTTCACTCAGCAAATACTGTTTCGGGATAGCCAACTATGTAAATACCGTACGCAAAAATAACTTTAAAACAAAAATACGCTATGTGGACAAAATTTGTAAAAATCACACCTTTTAAGACATTATTCATCCTACTGTTACTATTAACACTACTACCATCGGGTACTCAGGCTCAGTTGCAGATGGCAGCAGCTGCCGAAGCCGAACAAGCTGCTACAGTTCAGGCTGCCGATGAAACCAAAGAATCCATCGACATTTTCACCACCGACACCAAAGTGGATAAAAAAGGGAAAGACAAAATTCAATTGAATTTCAATTTCTTTTTCAGCCTGCTCATTGATCTGGCATTTCTGGCTCTGATTATCAGCCTCATATATTATCCCAACTACAAAAGACTGGATACGGTTTTCACCTTTGTTCTGTTCAATGTCTCCATCTTTCTGCTCACCTTCCTGCTCAACCACATAAAAATTTCGATGGGTGCTGCATTCGGTTTATTTGCAGTTTTCTCCATGCTCCGATACCGCACGGCCGGCATCAGTGTCAAGGACATGACCTATCTGTTCATTTTTATCACCATGGGACTGCTCAGCGGCATCCAGCTCGAACTGTACGAGCTGCTCATAATTTTCGGCGTTCTGCTCGTTGTACTAATTGTGCTCGATACCCGGATTTTGCTCAAGCGCGAAGCCACCAAAATAATCTATTTCGAGGATGTGGAATTGCTCCACGTTGATCGTCATCCCGAACTGATAGAAACACTCATCAAACGTACCGGATTGAATATTCATCGTATTACGGTGGAAGAAATCTCCTATCTGCGTGACTTCGGAATGATCACCATTTATTACTACGAATAATGACACTTAAAAAGTTTATTCTGATTTTTGCTTTGTTCATCGGTATTACCGGAATGTTAAAGGCGCAGAATCAGTACGGCACCTGGACTAGTGTGGGATTGGAGAAAAAAACCGGAAACTGGAATTTCGGTGCTGAAACCGAAGTGCGCACTATACATTATGTAAGGCTCATCAACCGGTGGAGCCTTGGACTGAATGCAGATTACAAAATTGCTAAACCACTGAAAGTTGGTCTGGGCTATGAATTCATGAATGTACTGGACGAAAAATACCTTAATTACCAGTTTCGTAACCGCTTCACTGCTGATATCACCGGCAAGCAGAAACTGGGTAACATATCTTTTTCCCTGCGAGAACGTATTCAACTCACAAAGAAAAACGACAGCAAAAGAATAGATATGGACGGACTTATTGACAGTTATAATATTGATCCTGCATGGGTGTGGCGTAATAAATTGGATGCTGACTATAACATACCCAAATGCAGGTTTACACCCGGAATATCTATTGAAACTTTTTATTCTCTCAACGATCCCGATGGTAATAAACTGGACAAACTAAGATATATTCTGTACACGGACTATAAGATTAATAAACACAATAAAATCAAAGTATTTGGAGTTTTAAATTCAGAAAAAGGCACCGATGAAGCTGACTATTCGGGCAAATACAACCTCGGTCTGAGCTTTACACACGAGTTAAAATAACCATAGTGCAATTAAATACTCCCGCATAACTCTGATTTATTTTTCTATAATCATGAAACTAAAATTCTCATACTTCCTGTTAGCTTTCACGGCATTTTTATTGAGTTCCTGTGACCCCGAAAATGTACTGAAACCTATAGAGAAAGACACAAAACTACTGTTTGAATGGGATGATGCTAAAACACAAACCATTACATTCAGCACTGCATCCATCAGTTCTTCATCTGCAAAGGTAATCATTACGGGCTCTACAGCTACAATTACCGGTGGCGGTTACTATTCCGTAAGCGGACAAATGACTAACGGACAACTGATTGTTGATGCCAAAGATCAGGTGGTAAAAATACAGTTCAATGGAATTACCATGAATAACGACACTACCTCCCCATTATTCATACGGGATGCAAAAAAAACAATTATTTTTCTGAAAACCGGAACTACTAACACATTTACAGACGGCGCTGCCTACACACACGTTGGTGATCCTAACGCAGCAATTTTCAGCAAAGATTATCTCGGATTTACGGGCGATGGCAACCTGGTGGTAAACGGAAATTACAATGACGCAATTTCGAGCGACGATATGCTTTACATTGACAATGGCAACTTTTCGGTAAAATCTATTGATGACGGAATACGGGGCAAAGACTCGCTGATTGTAAACAATGGTAATATCAATGTAATATGCTCTACCGGACATGCGCTGAAATCGGACAACGTACTGAAACCGGGTAAAGGATATCTGAAAATTGCTGGAGGAACATTAAGCCTCACATCATCCGATGGCGATGGTATCCACACCTCCAAAAGACTGATCATTGAAGGAGGGAATATTACCGCCAGGTCACTCAACAGCCAGGCGCTTCGCTCCGACTCACTGGTACATATATCAGGCGGAACAGTTCAGATCAACGCTTCGAAAAAAGGGATCGAAAGTCCATTTATTACTATATCAGGTGGCACAACATCGATAATTTCAACTAAAGCCGGAGTGAATGCCACCTACGGCTTTGGTGGAATAACAACCGATGGAAGCATCCTGTCGATATCGAACGGAAATTTGTACATCAACTCAGATGATGGAACAGGCATTGACAGCAGTGGCGACATCACCATGTCAGGCGGAACGGTAGTGGTGCAGGGTCCATCCGACAAGGACAAGGAAGGCATCAATTATAATGGAAAATTTACCATATCGGGTGGATTTCTGATTGCCTCAGGACCTCAGTCAATTCTATCGGTTAAAACACCCGGAACAGAATCAAGTCAGAATTCCGTTAAGCTCACATCCTCCACTATGGCCACAAATCTCATCAATATACAGGATGCTTCAGGCAAATCGATTGTGACTTTCAAGCCCATTCGAAGTGCATATGGTCTGCTTCTCTCCTCTCCCGATCTAAAAGCAGGAGACTACAACGTATTCAAGGGTGGAACTTATGTTGGAGGAACTACAGTAAACGGATATTCGAAAGATGGAACATACGGCAATGGAACGCTTGTAAAAACTTTTACGGTGACAGATAAAGTTACAACTGTATCATTCTGAGAAAATTAAAAAATATATTTTTATTAAAAAAAATTGCCTGGTGAATGCTGAGGCAATTTTTTTTGTATATATTTACAAATTAAAATAAACAGGCATCTTGTTGAACAGTTTTCGGTACGGTATTTGTTTTAACTTAAGTAAATTATCTTAAACTTTATAAAACATTAAAATCATGAAAAAACTTATCTCATTTATGGTTCTTGCTGTTACTGTTTTAGTTGCTGTATCGCTCTTTTCCGGTTGTAACACCTACAACTACGGAACTACCAACGAACAAACCTATTACGAAAATCCGGAATGGGCACCTGAATACTACCCTGGAACCCGTTATTATTATTTTCCGGATATCGAATGTTATTACGACCTGGCAACACGTGAATATATATTTCTAAATCGCGGACAGTGGTTTTTCACTCCTACTCTGATGGGATTTTACAACGATTTTGATCCGATGTACGGCTTCGTAATCATAGTCAACACCAGAATTTATCAGCCCTGGATGCATCACCAGTACTATATTTCACATTATCCGA
Organism: uncultured Paludibacter sp.; assembly: GCA_937870645.1. Taxonomy (GTDB): domain Bacteria; phylum Bacteroidota; class Bacteroidia; order Bacteroidales; family Paludibacteraceae; genus UPXZ01. Next base: position 4,958 of record CALMZF010000120.1, read on the forward strand.
GGTATTATTACCGCGATTATTACGATTACAGCAATATTCCGTATGTTCGTGGATTCAACGAAAATGCAAAGAGCGCCGTTTACTGGCCCGAAAACCAGCGCGAACGGGCACGGGACTGGAATGACAACAACATCCGCGAAAACCGCAGGTTCAAATACTCACCCAGCGACCGCCAGATGCAGGTTAACACCACCAATCGAATTAACAACCAACGTACAGCCGGCGTAACAAGTTCGAGGACCTCGGGCACTTCGGGCAGGATCAATGATGAGATAAACACGCAGCCCCGAAACACAAATACCACAGTACCGAGAGGCACAACAACCCGAACAGCCACTACGGAAAATACCAATACCAGAAATGCAACTACTGATAATGTAACAAACCAAACCGTAAACAGAAGTACAACCACTACAACCTCACGTACTGCTAATACTCAAACCGATACTCCCGTTCGTCAGTCGGGTACGGTTACACGGTCGGGGGGGCGCACTGCCAATACAAATTATTACGGCAAACCCATCGGTCAGCCGGTAAGAGTAGAACGCCAGATGCGGAGCACTACACCCGAAACCAAAACAGAAGAAGGCACTACTACAGGTACCCCTGCTACTACCCGCAGCAGCGAAACGCCAACCAGATCGTCCAGATAATTTGATTTTGCAAAAAAATAATGAAAAAAAAAGCGGGATTTTCAACTTCCCGCTTTTTTTGTTTTATCAAACATTCTAACCGATAGAATGACAGGGAAAGCCTCTTTTTAAGGTTTTTTCAACTAACAACTGAAGTCAACAAACTGAATATCAAAATATAATTTGTACCTTTGCCGTCAAATTAAAAAGTATAAAAACAATAAACTGTAATTTTTATGAATGTAGTTACAAAGACCATTACACTCGGTGATGGTAGAGAAATTACCATTGAAACCGGTAAACTGGCTAAACAAGCCGACGGTTCTGTGGTTGTTCGTATGGGTAACACCATGCTCCTGGCTACCGTATGTGCAGCACAGGATGCTGTTCCCGGTACCGATTTTATGCCCCTTTCGGTAGAATACAAAGAAAAATACGGCGCTGCCGGACGTTTCCCCGGTGGATTTACCCGTCGTGAAGGCCGTGCCGGAGATTATGAAATCCTGGTTTCACGCCTCGTTGACCGTGCACTGCGTCCCCTGTTCCCCGATGATTTTCATGCTGAAGTTTATGTGAATGTAATGCTCATTTCAGCCGACGGTGTGGATATGCCCGATGCATTAGCCGGTCTGGCTGCTTCAGCTGCCCTCGCAGTTTCCGATGTTCCTTTCCATGGCCCGATTTCCGAAGTTCGTATCGGTCGTGTGAATGGCGAATATATCGTTAATCCTACTTTCGAACAGCTTGCCAGTGCAGACATCGATATTATCGTGGCTGCAACGCTTGAAAACATCATGATGGTAGAAGGCGAAATGAGTGAAGTAAGCGAAGATGAACTGCTTACTGCGATGAAAGTAGCTCACGAAGCTATCAAAATTCAGTGTCAGGCACAAATTGAACTGATGGAAGCTGCCGGTAAAACCGAAAAAAGAACTTACTGTCATGAAGAGAATGATGAAGAACTGAAAAAAGATATTTGGGAAAAAACCTACGATAAGGTCTATGCCGAAGCCTCTTCGTGCAACACCGACAAACACCTGCGTGCCAAAAACTTCAAATCAATAGTTGAAGAATATGTAGCCGGAATTGACCCTGAAGTAGCAGCAGCCAAAAAAGAACTGATAGGCCGTTACTACCACTCGGTAGAAAAGGAAGCGATGCGCCGTTCAATTCTGGATGAAGGCAAACGCCTTGATGGCCGTAAAACCAATGAAATCCGTCCGATCTGGTCGGAAGTGGATTATCTGCCCGGAGCTCATGGTTCAGCTGTTTTCACCCGCGGTGAAACTCAGTCGCTGACAACCGTTACTCTCGGAACAAAAATGGATGAAAAACTGATTGATGAAGTGTTGACACAAGGCAAAGACCGTTTCCTGTTACACTATAATTTTCCCCCCTTCTCCACCGGCGAAGCAAGAGCATCGCGTGGTGTTGGCCGCCGCGAAGTTGGTCACGGTAACCTGGCCTGTCGTGCACTGAAATCGATGATACCCGACGGTTATCCGTACGTAATCCGTATTGTTTCGGATATATTGGAATCCAACGGTTCATCTTCCATGGCTACTGTTTGCGCTGGTACGCTATCGCTGATGGATGCCGGAGTTCAAATGAAAAAACCGGTATCAGGTATTGCCATGGGATTGATTTCCGAAAAAAATGCAACCAATTACGCCATACTTTCCGACATTCTGGGCGATGAGGATCACCTGGGAGATATGGACTTCAAGGTAACCGGAACCCGCGATGGTATCACGGCAACTCAAATGGATATCAAATGTGATGGTCTCTCCTTCGAAATTCTGGAAAAAGCATTGAACCAGGCCAAAGAAGGTCGTCTGCACATTCTGGACAAAATCCAGGAAACGCTGGCTGAACCGCGTCCGGATTTCAAGCCAAATGCACCCCGCATCGTGGTGATGATGATACCGAAAGAATTGATTGGCGCAGTAATTGGCCCTGGTGGAAAAATCATCCAAAACATGCAGGCTGAAACCGGTGCCGTTATCTCCATCGAAGAAATCGGAGATCAGGGAAGAATAGAAATTGCAGCTACAAACAAAGCATCTATTGATGCAGCTGTTGCCAAAATCAAAGGCATCGTAGCTATTCCCGAAATCGGAGAAAC
>CALMZF010000121.1 GCA_937870645.1 uncultured Paludibacter sp.
CCAGCGAAGTGAGTACCGATTTTGAAGAAGTGCAGGTGAAGGCCGGAAAAGATGGAGCACGCTTCTTACTGCTGGCTGCCAAACCCCTCAAAGAACCCGTGGCCTGGGGTGGTCCCATAGTTATGAATACCCGCGATGAACTCAATCAGGCATTCGACGAACTGGAGACCAACAATTTTATTAAGCACAAAATGTAGATTACTAATCATTTACTATTTACTATTTACTGTTTACTGTTTACTGTTTACTATTTACTATTCACTATTTACTGTTCACTGATTACTGTTTCGGGAACTTTTTCCCGTCCCGAACTTGTTTCGGGAACTGATTACTGATTACTGATCCCGAAGTTTCGGGACTGATTACTAATTACTGTTCACTGATTACTGTTCACTGATTACTCATTACTGTTTACTGATAAAAAACGACCTTTAGACTTTTTTAGTTAATTGGTTTATCCTGCATTATCCTAAAATTATTAATTTTGCACCTGGAAAAAACAATAATCAGTTCCTATCCGGATTATTCACGGGGTGACCTGGAGTCGTCCGGTGAATAATGGCGTTGATACAATTTTATTTTTATCCTGCCGTTAATAATAACGGTTTTTGATGAAAGACCACCTGATTTTGCACAGCATTTATCAAAACACAAAAACATTCAATATGAATTTGAAAAAAACAATTTTACTGGCAGCCCTGCTTACACTCTTCCTACCCGGCCGGGCACAAATCCGACCCAACGAGACCCTGATATTCAATGGTTCATACGAATTGAGCGGCATGATGACCAGCCTGGCGCAAATCACCATGAAAACAGAACCCGTTAAAACCAGTTCCAAATCGTACCTGAGGTTATCGGCACAGGTGGCGACCTACACCAAATGGGATTCCTTTTTCAAAATACGCGACCTCTACGAGTCGTACGTACACCCCTATTCGCTCAAACCCACTCTCTTCAAGCGCAATGTGTACGAAGGCGGTTATACCAAAGTTGAAAAATATACCTTCAACGCAGCCGGCACTCAGGTGGCCACCCTTACACAGCGCAGAAACAGACCGCAGGAAACCGGAAATGTGACTATCAGTGCCAATACCCTGGATGCTGTAACACTTGTGTACAAACTGCGCACGGTGGATCTCTCGAAAGTGGCTAAAGGTCAGTCGCTGCGGTTCTCGATGATTTTCGACAGAAAAGAACATTTCGTTTGGGTGAAAATGATGGGAAAAGAAACGGTATCGGCCGGAAATCTGGGCAAAATAGAATGCTATAAACTATCCATATCGGCTAAAACCGACAAACTGAGAGGCGTGGACAAAAACCTGGTGTGGCTCTCCGCCGATGCCAAACGCATCCCGTGCATGATGAAATTCAGCATACCGGTAGGTGTAGGTCAGGTTACCCTCTCCAAAGCAACAGGAATTTAATTCAAAGAGTATGAGAAAACTATTTATTATTTTAGCCGCGGTATTTGCGGTTGTAGGGTTGGTTTTTGCCATTTTACCAATGGGCAGCATCGCTTTCCTTCCCATTATTTTAGCTATCGTGCTGGCACTGGTCGCTATGTGGAAATCGAACGATAATCAGAAAAAAATACCTAAATGGATACTGGTAATTGCTTTGGCTATACTGGTACTGGTAACGGTTAAAGTGGTTTTTGTAAAGGATAAAGTGGTAGTGGACCAACAGTTTATTCAGGAAAACGTAGATTCGAAAGAAGAAGCCCAGCAGGAACTTGAAGGGCTGGAATAATCCGGTTTTTCAGCATAAATAATGAGAATTATCGGTAGTTACCGAAAATTCTCTCATTAACATTTCCGGATATAACCAGCTGCAATGCAGTTGATTATATCCGGATTCTTATGTCCGGCAGCTTCCTGATCAGGATAGAATAAAGCAGGGTGCCAAAACCGGCAAGGTTCTTTTCAAATAAATTTCTATCTTTGTTTTATGTTAAAAACTTTCTTTCTGAAGCTCAATTCAGTCACAGGACTTTTTGACACAAGATTTTCTGACACAATTAAAATTTGCAAACGGATTGTTCTAAAGCAAAATAAATGAAACAGGTTTGCCGTTATATGTTAATGTGCAGTGACAAGGCACACTATTTGTTTGAACCTGAATAACTGATGATTTTGAAGAATGGCCTGACCGGTAATTTTCACTTTAACCACAAAAAAAGACACTTATTGAAATGAAATATTTTACAACTATTCTCCTTCTCTTTTCCTTTATGATGGGGTATTCTCAAAATACCGCCATCAGTGAGGCTGAGAATCTGATAGCTATAAAAAACTATAAATCGGCCTATAAAGTACTCCAAAGCGCCGATACTGCCAATCAAATTCCTGAAATCGTCGTTGCTAAAACAGATCTGCTGCTCAATCACAACATTGGAGCCAACAGCCTGCGGGTATTTGCACTCACTGATAGTGCCATGAACGCTGCCGGAACGCGTAATCCGGATTTGTACGTACGCTTTGCCGCCGATAGCATTCTGAATGCATTGATTGAAAAAAATCCAACCAATTACAATCTTTACAAAACACTGGGCGATTACTACTTAGCCGTAAATCTGGCCGGTGAGGAGGACTGGTTCCTGTCCGATTCAGCTGTAATAGCCGGTATCCGCAGCAATTATCAGATGGCCTATGAACACGGAGTATCCGATTACAAATCGCTGAACGGGCTGGGCTACACTTACATGCTCGACGAAGACTTTGAAACAGCGCTCCCCTACCTGGAGCAGTCGGTGAAACTCAATAAAAACTTTCCGGTCTCCCAATCCAATCTGGCCGATGTGTATTTTTCCACCGGTCAACTCGACAATGCACTGCTGGCCGCACAGCAGGCTTTCGGGCTTTACACAGCTCCTCAGGAGAAAGCGGAGGCAGCCCGCAAAATTGCAGAAATTTACATCGAAAAGAAACAAGGTGATAAGGCGGTGATGTATTACCTCAAAGCCGATGACCTCGTACCCAACGATTACCTCACCCTCATGCCCCTGCTCAAAGTGGAAATGGAACTGAATAATCCGGATTACGCCAATCGTACCAATCAGGTGATAACACTGGCACCCGACAATCCGGCGGTGTATCAGGATGTATATAAAATCTACAGCGAAAATGAAAAGGAAAAAGAATTTATCGATTTCCTGGATAGCCAGAAAGTGTATTATCGCTCCAATGTGCGGGCACTGGCACACAACCATTTTTACACGGCCGTAGCTCAGTACGAACAGGACAAATGGGTGGATGCCAAAATCAATTTCGAAAAAGCCAGAAGCCTGTTCCGGAATATCTTCAAATCGAACCACAGCGTGTTCAAAGTGATTGACTCTTATACCAATGCGATAAGGAAAAAATAAA
>CALMZF010000122.1 GCA_937870645.1 uncultured Paludibacter sp.
ATGAAAAACTCAATATGCTTTTCGGAGAAGCCGGTGTGGGTTATTTTCGCAGATTCGGCAATACCATGTTATTTCAGTGTTACGGCGGTGGCGGTTATGGCAGAACATCCGATGTGATTGACTACCCCGATCAGCCCGACCCGGAAGCAAATGCCAGCTATTACACTGTATTTTTTCAGCCGGGCGTAGCCGTAATCAGTGACCGTTTTGAAGTGGCTTTCGATTTGAAGGCTAATTACGTACAGATGTTCGATATCAGCGCTTACCTTTACGATCAGTTTGAATGGTGGAACACCGATTCGAAATTTCATCCCGATACGACCCTTAATTTCATGAACCTGGAACCCACCATTACCTTAAAAGCGGGCGGTAAAAAACTGAAAGGTTTTCTGCAAACCGGCATCACAATGCCCACCGTTAATCGTAAGTCCTATTTGGGGTGAGTACTTCTTCCCTGTTTGTTGTTCCGCTGATAAAATTTTCGGTTGGCGTAAGTTACAGGTTTTGAGAGGAATGAACCTGTCATGATTTTATTGTAAACCGTCTTGTTCTGAAATAGGTTTACAAAAAGTAAACACAATTCAGGATTACCTGACAATTTGAGGTTTCCGCTTGTTTCGGAAGTCAGACCTCCCTCCAGCTCCCTCCGGAGGAGGGAGAGAAAGAATAGTATCATCCTGAATGCATCTATTTTACAAGCTGATTTATTTTATCAAGGTCTTTGTTGAGCGGGATCAATCCGTAAGAAGTAAAATCACATATCCATTTATCACCCTTCAACATAAAATGAGAAGTGTTTCTGACCTGAATATTTTTACTATATCCCGGATTAAAATGTGCTACTGCTATCGCCGTTCCATTGTCTAGAAAATAAATTTCTCTGTTTCTAATTGTGGATTCTGGAACAAACAACGAATCGGCGAACATTTTCTGCATTTCTGCCTGAAAAGTCTTTTTATCCCATTTTTCAGCAGGATCGGTACCGTAGAACATACATTTTTCGTCGAAAAAAGCCATGAAAGCATCCAGATTTTTATTTTTGAAAGCCAAATCAATGCTATCCATAGTTATCATAAGTTCTGCTTTGGCTGCATTTTCATCCAGCGGTTTGACAGTGGGAACCTGAGTACAGGCTGCCAGTACTGCCACCACTATCATTGGTAATAAAAAAATCTTTTTCATGTGTTTATAATTTATTTATCGGCCCCCTAATCCGTCAGCTGACGGAGGAATATTGAGCGTCTATCATTTGTTGTACGTTTTTTAATAATACCATTGTGTGTCCAAAATTTTTAGTTGGACATGGGCGTTTCATAGATTGACGGTTTTTTCGGAAATAGATAATTAAACTTCAAAAACTACATTTGAATGGAAAAATCGTTCTTTTCTTCTTCAATGGCAACAAAAAAATCGAAATCAGCCTGTGTGATTTTTTTTTCACTTTCAAATTTTACGATTTTCAGGGCCGGGTAATAGTTGCGTATAATCAAACCTGCCTCAGTAAGTTTTTTTTTGATTTTAACGTAATTTATCCCCTCCTTCAAAACACCAAAATAGATTATCATGCTGCTTTATTTAATGAATGGTTTGGATTAATCCTTTACCGATATCCCTGTAAGGTAAATTTTCAATCTGTTTTGCCTTGGTTTCGAGCAATTCCCAAACCTGCCGGGCAGATAAATCCGGAAATTGTTCCATGTACAAAGCAGCCAGTCCCGATACATGCGGAGTAGCCATACTGGTGCCACTTAGCAGTTTATAATCGGTTGTACTTCCGCTTTTTCGCGGATACGAGCTCAGAATATCCACACCCGGGGCGCAAACGTTGATATTGCCACCGGTGCTTGCATTAATTCCGGCATTGGAAAACCGGGCAACTTTCATCTGATTATCAATAGCCGCCACAGCCATTATTGAAAGCGAATTGGCAGGAGCCGATACGGGTGCCGGCAGAGATGGCCGCTGACTGTCGTTGCCGGCCGCAGCTATGATAAGTACATTGTTTTCAAGGGCTCTGGTCCCTACCGTTTCGAACAGCACAGAGGGCTTTTCGTTAATCTGTACCGGCGATGCGAGCGACATGGAAATTATCCGGAACTTTTTGGTTATCGCCCAGTCAATGGCATCAATAATACTGCTGGTGGTTCCATTGCCACTATTGGAAAGCACTTTTCCAATTTTCAGGTTACAATCTTTGGCTATACCATAACGGACGCCGGTATCATTCCTTACATTTCCACAAGCAACTCCGGCACAGTGTGTGCCATGTCCGTTTGGGTCTTTGTCCCAATCCTCACCCTGAATAAATGATTTTCCTTCGATAGTTCTTCCTGTAAAATCGGGGTGTGAAATGTCAAATCCGGTATCCAGTATGCAAACATCAATTCCTTTGCCGGTGAATAGCGTTTTATCCATACCGATGGCCTTCAGGCCCCATTGCCATTCGATGACGGGCTGCTGAGGTATGGGTTTATGCAGGATAAAATTTTCCAGTTCGGTGATTTTAGTTTTCAACTGGTCAACGGCCGTTTTCAGTTCATTGATAAGCGTTATTTCATCGGCTGCAAAAAAATCTCTTTCTTTTTCGAACCAGATAACCGGACTTTTAGTGTCTTTGACTGACAGGGTTAATTGTTGTTCATCCATATCGTCAACAACCACAACTCCCAGATTTTTATAAAGGACAGCATTCTTACTGTCAATAATATTATAAGAACGGTTATCCTTTGACAACAATTCGGATGAAGTTACACTTACAGAGAATTCCCTTTCCACGCTTTGAATTGAAGATTTATGCTGATCTTTCAATAAAACGATATACCTGTTTTGTTTCATAATTATTGGTTTATTGAGATTTTATTTTGGCAATAATTTTCTCGAGCAGCAAATAAATGTCTTCTGATATTAATTTCATCAGTAGTTTTTTATGGATTACCGTGATAGATCCGTTTTGAGTTAGAAGAGAATTCCAGTAAGCTTCAATCTTTGGAATTGTATCCAGTTCCATCAGTTTCTGATCGGTCAGAAATCCCTGCTGAATAAGATTCAAAATCAGATTGGAAAGAAGTTCTTCGCCTTCTTCGAGTTTTGAGGTTTCTTTTCCGTAAATCTCCTGCATCAGCGAGTTCAGATTTTCAATCCCGTTGTAGGCGAACCCCCACAACAATTCCCTTCTGCCGGTATTTACTTTTTCCTGATTGGTGGGATTGAAACCTCTTTTCACCGTATGAAGCATATTGGTTACGCGGAGCACTTCCGATTCTTTGGCCTGGTCGCCCGAGGTCTTAAAATAATCCGACAATTTATTCAGAAAAACGGTAAACCGACTTTCAAATTCAAACGACTTTTCAGCATACAGTCTCTGAAC
>CALMZF010000123.1 GCA_937870645.1 uncultured Paludibacter sp.
CATCTTCCTTCACAAATAACCACAATCACAGGACCCAGCCGGACATCAGACATTGAAAAAACGTTGGTTTTAGGAGCTCACGGACCGAAAGAATTTATCGTTTTACTTTGCAATGATAAATCTTTTAATAACTTTGCATTATAAATTCGCCGTAGGTACAAACCCTGCTTAAACGTATTGCTTCAAAAACATAAGTTGTATGAATAATTTCGTAAAACGATCCATCAGCGGGGGCATATTTGTTGCTATTACCATATCCTCCATTCTGCTCTCGCCTTATACTTTTGCAGCTGTTTTTGCATTATTTACGGCTATGGCAGCCTATGAATTTCACAAACTTACCAACAAACCGGCCGAAGTTCAGGTCAACAAAACCGTAGCCGTTATCGGTGCTGTTCTGCTGTTTATATGTTCATTTCTTTATGCTTCCGGAAGGTTTCAGTATCCGATTTATTCGTTTTACGGATTGTTTATTGTGGGAGTTTTTATAGCCGAATTGTATCGAAAAAAGCAAAATCCGGTCAACAACCTCGCCTATTTTATTCTCGGACAGTTATTTATAGCTTTACCCTTCTCGCTTCTCAGTTTTATCCTTTATGTAAGCGATTACCAACCCATCATACTCCTTGCCGTATTTATTACCATCTGGGTCAACGATACCGGAGCCTACGTATCCGGAATGCTACTGGGCAAACACAAACTTTTTGAACGCATTTCACCCAAAAAGACCTGGGAGGGGTTTATTGGCGGAGCCGTTTTTGCACTCATTTCAGGATATGTTTTTTCACTTTTCATTCCGGAACTGAGTCTGCCTCAGTGGTTCATTTTCTCCGAAATCATCGTTATTTTCGGGACTTTCGGCGACCTGACCGAATCTCTCATAAAACGCACTGAAAATGTGAAAGATACGGGCAACATCATCCCCGGACATGGTGGACTGCTGGATCGCTTTGACAGCATGCTTATGTCAGCGCCTGTAATTTTTCTCTGGTTGAGTTTCGTTTTTTAATCCCGCAACTTTTTTCAAAAAAATAAAAACCGATTAACTAAGCAAAAGAATGGAAGAATATAATTTTGATGATATCCGGTCGTACAACACCGACGATATACCCGCAGCGATGGAACGGCTTTGCAGCCAAAAACCATTTATGAAGGTTGTAAGCACCCTCTTCCCGCTTATGCCCAAGGAACAGTTAAAGCAACGGTTGCTGAGCTTCACCACCTCCAATGAGTTGCAACAGCAGATGGTTTATCCGTTTCTGCAGTACCTGGAAGCCAATATGACCACCGGTATCGTACTCCATGGTCTGGAAAATATTGACCGGGATCAAAAATACCTGTACATTTCCAATCACCGGGATATAATACTGGATTCGGCGCTGCTTTGCGCCAAACTTATTGAGAATAAACTCGATACCGTTGAAATTGCCATCGGTGACAACCTGCTCGTTTTCCCATGGATTGAAGACCTGGTACGAGTAAATAAAAGTTTTATTGTACAGCGCGGACTGAATGCACGTCAGGTTTTGGAAAGCTCCAAACGCCTTTCGGCATACCTGCGCCATGCCATGAAAGAAAGGAAAAACTCAATATGGATAGCACAACGCGAAGGACGCGCCAAAGACTCCGACGATCGTACTCAGGAAAGCCTGTTGAAAATGTTCAACCTGGGCGGCAATTCCGGTTCTTTTATCGACAATCTGAAAGAGTTGAATATCTGTCCGCTCAGCATTTCGTACCAATACGACCCGTGCGATTTTCTGAAAGCCAAGGAATTTCAACTGAAACGCGATAATCCCGACTATAAAAAATCACCGGAGGACGACCTGATAAATATGCAAACCGGCGTGATGGGTTATAAAGGAAAAGTGGTTTATCATATTTCGGGCTGCATAAACGGCGAACTGGATGCAATAGCACGTGAAACTCCCAACAGGAACGAACAGATAGAGCGGGCAGCACATCTGATTGATTATCATATCCATAGAAACTTCAGCATCACCGCAGAAAATAAAATTGCCTACGACGAAATTCACGGTGATAAGGACTTTGCAAAGGATTACAGCACAGAGGAAAAAACAACATTTGAAGAATATTTGGACAAACAAATCCGTAAAATTGATTTGGAGAATAAAGACCGTGATTTCCTTCGGTACAAAATGTTGGAAATGTATGCCAACCCGCTGAAAAACTACATGAAGGCTAACAACATATAATTCAATATATTAAATGCGTAAAAGGTTCGGAAAGTCAATGCTTTCTGAACCTTTTTTTGTTAGGAAATGAAAATAAAAAAAATCACTTTAGAAAATGAATATAGACAGCAATCTCAACTGGCAAAAATCAGGATTGCTGACAGGAAGCAGCATAAAATGTACGGTAAACAAACGGATAAATTTTGCAGGCTACACAGTACCCGAAGAATGCTTCAAGGAATGCACACACTCCAAAAATTCCAGTGAGAATATAGGCAGTAATATCAAGTCCTAAAAGTGACGACAGCAGAATGGAACCGCTGAAAAATAAGCCAATACGGGCTGCAAAAAGTTTAGGACCGGCATTTATTATTTTTGGTTTGATACCCAAAAGCTTCACCACTTTGCTGCAAATAATGGCAAAAGGACTATATCTGGATAATTCCATCCCGCGCAGTAGGAAATCAATCAACAAAAACACAATTAATAATACGTTGGAAGTGATTGCGAAAGCGGTCAGAAATAGAACAGTAAGGGTTGCGTTTCCCCTGGCAACATTTTCATTTATTCTTTTATCCGAAATGGGGCATATAGCAGTTGTTTTCATGTGTTTATAATTTATTTAGCGGCCCCCTAACCCCCTAAAGGGGGAATATTGAGCGTCTATCATTTGTTGTACGTTATTTAATCATACCATTGTGTGTCCAAAATTTTTAGTTGGACTAGGCGTTTCATATCTTTTTTTTTCTTTTAAGTATGAAGCAAAGATACTGCTGCCGGCAGTTCAGTACAATCACCGGTAAATGGTATTTTCCATACCATCATTGCGGGATAAAAAATGAAGAGGATTTATTCGGCTCTGAATCCGCAGGACTGACAGTACGGCTCGATGGCTTTGTGTTGTTCAAAACCATTTTTGATGCGTTGAGCACGTTCTGATTGTAAGATATCGGTAAGTTTACCCGTAAAAATATTGCCGAGCAGCAGGTGGGCATCGGCATCGATGCAGCAGGGTACCACGCTCCCATCCGACAGTATGGCTATCTGATCACGCAGACCGTAGCAATTTTTCACCTGAGTGGTCTCGTTTTTTATCCATTCAAATCGTGGGGCAAGTTGCAGCCAGATATTGGGAGCCAGAGTGATATTCCGACCGCTTTGGGCAGAAAGATCATGTTTTTCTTCTAACTGAAATGTGTCTTTTATCAGACTAAAACAGAGATCATTAAATTCCTTGCTTGACTTACTGGTCTGATTCCACAGGCGAAAATTGATGTAGGTATTCTTCGAAAGATCAGTAGCTGAGTTCAACATAGTCTGAACAAACTCCTTCCATTTTTCAGGCTGAATATTTTCTTCGGCATCGTGGAGCGATATATTTATCTGACGAACCGGATTTTGCAGGAGTAATTCTTTCTGTTTCTGAAGCAAACTTCCATTGGTGGTAATATTCACTTTCAAACCTGCTTCTGCCGACAATTGTAGTATTCTGCCAATGTTCGGGTGCAAAAGCGGCTCACCAAGCACATGAAGATAAATGTAATCGGTAAAAGGCCGTATTTCACTCAAAACAAGACTGAATTCCTCCGGCGACATAAATTTTTTCGGTCGGCTGGTGTCAAAACAAAAGCTGCAATGATAATTACAACTGTTAGTTATCTCAATGTAAATTTTCTTAAATCTCACGATCAGCAGGTTTTCACTTTTCCACACAAAGTAAGGCAAATCGTCAAAATCCTGCAAATTAAATCTGAAATTCTTATCTTTGTACAAAAATCGGAAAATAGCGTATGTGGTGGATGGATCTCGGTGTAAAAACCGTAATTATGGGAGCAAAAATAGCTTCATTGTGGAATAAAAAAATAAAACAAGGGCTTGACGGCAGACGTCATCTGGCCGAAAGCCTGGCAAAAGATATTAAACCTTCCGACCGGGTGGTTTGGTTTCATGCTGCATCTTTCGGAGAATTCGAAGAAGGACGTCCGCTGATTGAGGAAATCCGTTCCCGCTATCCGAACTACAGGATTTTAGTCACCTTCTTTTCCCCTTCAGGCTACAATGCACATAAAAACTACCCTCATGCCGACTGTGTGACCTACCTGCCGGTCGACACCTCTCGCGATGTACGTTCATTTCTGGATGTGGTGCATCCCGAAATAGCCGTTTTTATTAAATATGAATTTTGGCCAAACCTCCTGGCTGAACTTAAGAACCGATCAGTACGCACCTTTGTGGTTTCCGCCCGCTTTATTCCCAATTCCCGGTTTTTTCGTTGGTACGGTGGCGTTTTCCGAAAAGCGCTGAGCACTTTTGAAACCCTCTTTGTTCAGGATAGCCGTTCCATTGAGTTGTTGAAAACAATTGGCATTACCAATGCTTTACTAGCCGGTGATCCGCGTTTCGACCGTGTTCTGAGCATTTCAAAGGAAGAATGGAAAGATGAAATTGTGGA
>CALMZF010000124.1 GCA_937870645.1 uncultured Paludibacter sp.
CCTGGAAAAAATCCACGAACGGCTCAATGAACATGGTTGGCTTATCCTTGCATCGACATACGCGTGGGACGAAGTAAAAACACTACGCGAAAACTGGCCGGGCGGCTTCAAGCAGGACGGAGAACCGGTTACCTCGCTCGATGGAATTAAGTCAATTCTCAACGAACATTTTACGTTGGAAAATGAGCCAATTGACTTAACTTTGTCGCTCCGGAAATCATCCAGAATAACCGAAAACAGAATATCACAGATTACGGTTTGGAAGAAAAGGGGATAGTGATCGGGCCTCTTAAATCCCGGCCCCCTAACCCCCTAAAGGGGGAATAAGTATGGGATTTTCAGTGTGGAGATTTGTTGTTGATTTATTAATGTGGGATTTATTTCTAAATAACAAATATTTTTTTCAATTTTTCGCATTAACTTAGATTTTTGCACTTTAACTCCCCCTTCAGGGGGTTGGGGGCCACCTTACTTCATTTAAACACCATATTTATGTTCAAACTTTTTCGAAATATTGATAATAAAGCACACAAACCGCAGTTCGGCGGGTTGGATATCTTCAAATACATCGGTCCGGGATTACTGGTTACCGTTGGGTTTATCGATCCGGGCAACTGGGCTTCCAACCTGGCTGCCGGTGCCGATTTTGGGTACGCCTTGCTCTGGATGGTTACACTCTCCACCATCATGCTTATAATGTTGCAGCACAACGTGGCTCACCTGGGTATTGCCACGGGGCTTTGCCTTTCGGAAGCAGCTACCATTCACATGAAACCCCGCTATTCGAAATTGCTGCTGGTTTCGGGCATGGGAGCTTCCATTTCCACTTCACTGGCCGAAATTCTGGGTGGCGCCATTGCGCTGAATATGCTTTTTGATATTCCAATCCGGGCCGGAGCGCTGCTGGTGATGGCGTTTGTAATGATTATGCTCTTCACCAACTCCTACAAAGCCATCGAGAAATGGATTATCGCTTTTGTCTCCATCATCGGGCTGTCGTTCCTGTACGAACTTTCGCTGGTGAATATCGACTGGAACAGTGCCATTGTAGGGTGGGTGACACCGAGTTTCCCCAAAGGTTCCATGCTGGTAATCATGAGCGTACTGGGAGCCGTAGTAATGCCCCATAACCTGTTCCTTCACTCCGAAGTAATCCAGAGCCGTCAGTGGAACCGGCAGGATGAAAAGATAATCAAGAAGCAGCTGAAATACGAATTTTTCGATACCCTGATGTCCATGCTCATTGGCTGGGCTATCAACAGCGCCATGATCCTGCTGGCAGCAGCCACTTTTTTTCAATCCAAAACGCCGGTTTCGGAATTGCAGCAAGCCAATCAGTTGCTCGCGCCGCTGCTCGGAAACAATGCAGCCATTATTTTTGCTGTGGCGTTACTTTTTGCAGGAGTTGCCTCTACCGTAACATCAGGTATGGCAGCCGGAACTATTTTTGCGGGAATGTTCAAAGAACCCTATGATATCAAGGATAATCATTCGCGTACCGGCGTAGGCATTTCGCTGGTGATAGCATTTCTCATCATTCTGCTTATCAGCAATCCGTTCAAAGGTCTGATTATTTCGCAAATGATCCTGAGCATTCAACTCCCAATCACCATATTTTCGCAGGTTTACCTCACCTCCTCCGAAAAGGTCATGGGGAAATACAAAAACCGCACCTCCACAAAATTCATGTTGTATGGGCTGGGAGCCGTGGTTTCGATACTGAATATTGCTTTATTCATCAGTTTTTTCGTATAAACAGCTCATACGGCGCGGGGATTTCTAATCCTGAATGCACGTATTGATGTATAATTTAAGAGGCATTTCCTTCACCGGAATTTGCCTCTTTTGCTCTCAGTAGGGAAGTGTGTTACAGCACTTCGGAATATGGATTTTCAAATCCGAAGTTCCCCAGATTTTACTTTGTAATCCGTTATACAATTTCCTCCCGAAAAAGGAATTAACAGGATAAAACCTCCGATTTTAACAAATGAATATGCTCCTTATGCACTTCTTCCATGCTTAATAACATCTTTTTTCGGCTTGCCTTTATTGTTATTTATCTGTATATTTACTGCAAGTTTTTTACGAAACGCTTAATACTCAGAATACAACTATATAGAGTAAAAAATCCATTGTATAAGAAACATACTTTTATTAATAACTTAAAAATTCTAATTACACATGAAAAAGAAAATGATTTTATTAATCTGGCTGACAACAATTCCATTTATTGGATTTTCCCAAGATTTCAGAAAGATAGGGATAGGATTTGGTTACCACACTACTTCTATAGTAGGTGACAGTGTACGACCCTTTGAATTGTCCTTGCGGTATCGTATTAACAACAAGCACACACTGCAGGTATATGCACCGCTATGGTTAAAAAAAGACAATCAAAAGATAGAACATTGGGCGGATTTTACAAAGGATGAGCATAAGAAAATGTATAAGCAAATCTATACACACAGTCTATGGGGTATCGGTTTGGGCTATGATTATACTTTTTATTCTTACTCTCAATTCAATTTTTTTACTGGAATAAGTACTGATTTTCAAAGGTACGAGTATCGAAATGACTATTATGATATCAACTATATACAATTAGGACCTATAGATAATAGACTACCCGTATATGATGATTTTTATAAAAAGATAGAGACATCATATTATTGGGATAGAAAGACAGGAATAAGTATTATCCCTAACACAGGTATTCGTTTTGTTACAGAAAAAATTGCAGTAGAAGCAAAATTAGGACTTTATTTCTCCAAATTTGATATGGAAGCTTTTTATTTGGGTAAAGAAAAAGGCTTGTTTGATGAAGAATGGATGGGCTGGTGGAAATCGTACTATCCAGATAAAAGTAAACAAGAATATACTATTCGCCCAAACATTTCAATAGCATTATCTTATTATTTATAACTTTTACACACTATAGCTATGAACAACTCTAGAAATATAATTTGCTTAGTAGCCTTAAGCTTATTTTTACAAGGATTGGTTGCCGCAACAATACCCATAAAGCAATGCAGAATTAGAAAATTTTGCCTGTCCTAAAACAGAATATCAATACTGGGTAGATACGAAAGATATTTATGGTAAGTATGAATGGAAGATTACCGGCGGGTACTTTAAAAAGTGGGGACAAAATGTAACGGAGATATCTGAAACGAATTGCGCGAATGTAATAGTGGTTTGGAACAATGTTAAATCCACAAACGGGAACGTGCCGAAAGGAACCATTACATTAACTGTGTATAATAAAAATTATATAAATCAGATTGTAGACAATGGAAGCACAGATCAAAAAATAAAAAGTTTAAATGATATACTGCCTCAAACGCCTCAATCTGCTGAAACAGCTATAAATTATGGTATCCAGACTATCCGGGTAACGGGACAATCGATTAATTACCCGGGGCTTACATATCCAAACGGTATGCCTATTCCTGTAAACAAATACGAATGGAAAGTACCAGCTGGTTGGTCGGTAAATGGAGGAACAAAAACCGCTTCAGGAACGTATACAAGTATATATTCCATCGTTGATATTACTACAGATTATGGAAGTGTGGGCGGAGTAGAAGTAAGAGGAGTAAATGATTGTTATGGTTCGGATGATTATACTGTTTATTCTTTTCCTGTTAATTTCACCCGTAAAGGCTTAGGTGTGCTTGAATATCCTAAAACGATAATTGCAGGGCAAGCAAATACCTATTCTGTCACAGTAACGCCTATTTCCGGCGCTACGTATGAATGGCAGGCACCGGCAGGTTGGTCAATCAATAATGGAGGAAACACTTACACTGGAACTGAAAATATTATTTCAGTCAGAAATGGAATCTGCATGACCGACCAGATTATAAAAGTTAGATATAAAGGATCCAGCCAAATTTATAGCGAATGGGTAGAAGTGCCGAGTATGATGATTGCACCTGTTATCAATATACCTTCTGAATTAAAACAGTATCATTCCGCTATTTTTTCATTAAACCTTCCGGATGAAAATGTAAGTTCAGTCACCTGGAAAGTAAACGGTGTGAATGCAGCTAACGTAGTTAACACAAGTACTGCTCAATTAACGATAAATCAAAAAGGAACAGTCAGTGTGTCGGCAGTGTTAAGTTTGAAAAGTTGCACAGAAATGATAACAATACCAGCAATGAATGTAAATGTAGAAGAAACAGTTTTTTCCATTTCCGGTCCCTCTACCCTCTACTCCCAGGCCACCTACACCATCGATAACCTGCCTC
>CALMZF010000125.1 GCA_937870645.1 uncultured Paludibacter sp.
AATCATACATTTTTTTCGTTTTCGTTTCAGTGCCTGCTGGAGCAATTCCGGAGCATTCGATTTGATTTCTACATCTTCGAATGCATGATTTATCTGATAGCATTTGCTGCGGGAATCGCAATAAATACAGCCGTGAGTACATCCACGATATAAATTCATACCGTTTTGGGACGATAATATGCTTTTTGCTTCCTTAAAATGCATTTTGTTCATGAAAAAAATGAGGGAAAATCAATATAGCAGAAGGCCTGCCAGACCGGCCAAAATAATCAGCAGAATGGGATGGAGTTTGAACTTAAACGAAGCTATAAAGGCTATCCCAAAGAGGATAATACTTTTGTAATCGACAAAGTTTTCGGAATTCATCAGAACGAGTGCAGCTGCTGCAATAAGGCCTATCACTGCCGGCCTAAGTCCCAGCAGGGCATATTCCATGTATTTATTTCCCTGAAGTACAAAGAAAAACCTGGACAAGGTCAGCATGATGATAAAAGAGGGGAGCACAATGGCAAAAGTGGCAATAACAGAGCCGAGGATTGTTCCCGAAGCCGTATAGCCCACATACGTTGCGCTATTGATGCCGATTGGCCCGGGGGTCATCTGCGAAATGGCTATGATATCGGTAAACTCGCTTTGTGTCATCCATCCGTGAATTTCTATTTCGTGCTGGATAAGTGAAATGATGGCATATCCGCCTCCAAAACCGAATAATCCGATTTTGAAAAAGGAAATAAAAAGTTGTATGTAGATTTCGATGCCCATTATTCCGTCTTTTTTAAGTTCCGTGTACGCAGGATGCCAACGATTATTCCACCCGCAATAGCAGCAACCACCACCCATACGGGTGATATATTCAGGCCCCAGATCAACAGGGCGGCAATCAGTGGGATGAAAATTGTTTTCCAGGTTACACCGGCCGCTTTGGCCATATTGTATAACGGGGCAGCAATAAGCGCCACTACCGCAGGCCGAATGCCTTTGAAAATTCGTTCTACTACCGGATTGTCCTTAAAATTCGTAAAAACCATGGCTATTAAAAGTATTATAACGAATGACGGCAAAGCACAACCCAGCGCAGTTACGATACTCCCTCGAACACCTTTCAATTTATATCCGATAAAAATGGCTGTATTGATGGCAATCACACCGGGAGCCGACTGTGCCAGTGCAAGCATGTCAATAAATTCTTTGGGGCTCATCCATTTCCTTACCTGAACCACTTCGCGCTGTATGAGCGGTATCATGGCATATCCACCGCCGATGGTGAAAGCTCCGATACGGACAAATGTAATGAACATCTGCCAATATATGCGGGATGATACATCAGGAGTTTTTTCCATATTCATAACTGATATTTTCTCTTAATTTCCGGAAACCGGCTCTCCGAAGCGCTGAGGTTTTAAAAATCCGGTTAAATTCTT
>CALMZF010000126.1 GCA_937870645.1 uncultured Paludibacter sp.
TAAGCGTTCACCTGGCCGATTTCCCGGAATACGATGAAACACTGATTGATAAAAATCTGGAGGAATGTATGCAACTGGCACAGCAGATCTCGTCCATGATACTGGCTCTGCGCCGCAAGGCCGAAAAGAAAGTGCGTCAGCCGCTGACCAAAGCTGTAATTCCCGCTCCCGATGAAACGACCTTTAAGCAGATTAATTACATCGCCTCGCTGATTAAAGCCGAAGTCAATGTCAAGGAACTGGAAGTCATCCCATCGGATAACGATATGGATAATCTGGTGAAGAAGATAAAGCCTAATTTCAAAACACTGGGAAAAAAATACGGCAAACAGATGAAGGAAATAGCTGCCGCCATGCCTTCGATTACCAAACAGCAGATAGCCGAAATAGAACGAAACGGTGAATTTACACTTGCATTGCCCACAGGTGATGTACTGCTCACCACCGAAGATGTGGAAATATTCACCGAAGATATGCCGGGATGGCTGGTGGCCAATGAAGGTAAACTGACCGTAGCACTCGATATTGTAGTCACTGACGAATTGCAGCGCGAAGGGGTAGCCCGTGAACTGGTCAACCGTATTCAGAATATACGCAAGGCTAACGGTTACGAGATCACCGACAAAATTCAGGTGGAAATTCTCCGTCAGGAGGAAATTAATGCCGCCGTGGAGGAATACGCCGAATATATAGCATCACAGACACTGGCAGCTTCCATCAGTCTGGTGGATACGCTGGGTGAAGCGGTGGAACTCGACTTCGAAGAATATGTGGTAAGAATAAACATTACCCGTAAATAATTCCGGCGATACGACAGTTCATCATTAAAATAAAGAATTGCACCGGTATGCTTGTTATTGCTGAATTTGAGTTATATTTGCAGCCTCGTTGCTCAACTATTTTTAATTAAAAATAATTGGTTTTCTGAAGAATAATTCTTACTTTCGCAAACTTAAATTTCCGGGATATTGAAATAATATCTAAAAAAAAACACCGATAATTATGGCAGAAACAGAAAAAACAAGATATTCGGATGCAGAACTCGAAGAGTTCCGGACTATCATCATGGAAAAGTTGGAAAAAGCGCAAAAAGATTATGAACTGTTGCGTAATGGACTGAGTAACCTCGATGGCAATGATGTATCCGATACTTCACCCACCTTCAAGGTGCTCGAAGAAGGTGCTTCAACTCTTAACAAAGAAGAAGCAGGTCAGCTGGCACAACGACAGATGAAATTTATACAGCATTTGCAGGCTGCATTGGTTCGTATCGAAAACAAAACCTATGGTGTATGCCGCGAAACAGGTAAACTGATACCCAAGGAGCGTCTGCGTGCCGTACCTCATGCTACGCTGAGTATCGAAGCAAAAGGCGACAATAACAAAAGAAGACTGTAAAATTGTCAACGAATAAACTCACTGAGAATACCTGATTACAAACTTTAATTCGGCAACCCGGCTTACGTTGGTTGTCGAATTTTTGTATGAAACGAACATTCCGCAAATCGGAAAATAAATTCAATCAACACATGTCAACGTCCAAAAAATCGCTTTTGCTCATCATCCTGCTTCTTCTTATTGATCAGGCATCCAAAATATACGTTAAACTGCATTTCCAGTTGGGAGAATCGGTCGATGTATTTCCCTGGTTCAAAATCCTGTTTGTGGAAAACAACGGAATGGCATTCGGTATGGAACTCTTCGGGAAATTATTCCTAACCCTCTTTCGGGTGGCGGCTGTAATTTTGCTGGCAATTTATATCCGTAAAATGATAAAAAACAATGTAAGAACCGGTTATGTGCTCGCCGTATCCATGCTGCTGGCCGGAGCAGCCGGCAATATCATCGATTCGCTCTTCTACGGCGTTATTTTCAATGTCAGCACACCTCATCAGCTGGCGGTACTCTTTCCCGAAGGAGGCGGCTATGCTCCCTTTTTGTATGGCAAAGTGGTGGATATGTTTTATTTTCCAATTATCTCCGACCGGTTTGGCGAAACCATATTCTTCCGGTATATATTTAATGTGGCTGATGCCTGTGTGACCGTTTCGGTTGCCATTATCCTGCTTTTTTTCCGCAAGGAACTGAACGATAGTCTCGAATCCAAAAAAAATGTACCTGTACCCACCAATGAAAATCAGGACTGATCTTTTTCTGAAAATATTTATTCTGGCAGTGGTAGTCAGCATTTTTGCATCATCCTGCCAGCGTCGCCCTTCCGGTGTACTCAATACCGTGGAGATGGAAAATCTCCTGTTCGACATGCACGTGATGGAAGGTGCCATGAATGCTAACGGGGCTGATTACAACAATCCACAGATGAAAGAAAAGTACTTTCAGGCATTACTCAAAAAGTACGACGTTACTCCGGTCAAGTTCGATTCCCCCGTTTCGTGGTCCACCAAGCATCAAAATTTTTTTGAGCGAATCTATGTCAATACCGATGCCCGGCTCAAAAAAATGACCGCCGATGTGGACCACCGGAAATACCATCCCATCGATTCGAATGCCACTACTGACGTGAATATCTGGAATCTCAAGTCAAAGTATATTCTGACAAAGGATTCTGCCCGTACGAAGCTTAAATTTGATGTGAAAAGTAACGGATTTATGGCAGGCGATTATTACCTGCTTTCGCTGTTGCACCGCATATCGCGCACCGATACCACCTACAATCCGCACATAGTGATGTATGTCAATTACTGGGACGGCACCACCGACAGCATATACACCAAAACCCACAACGACAACCTCACCCGTCGCTATCAACTGATATTTAAGGCACGCTTCGACCGCAAGATCAAATCGGTGAGCGGTATGCTCCTGGGCTATGATTCGGTGAAGGGAAAAATGAATGTTTATCTTGACAGTATCCGGCTTATCCGCCGCTACAATCCGGTTAAGCAGGACAGCATCCGCGATATGGTGGACTGGCTGGATACCACCGTAATACCTGTAGATACTGTTCCGGCTTCTATCCCTGCAAAATTGCCAAATACAACGAAAGAAAAGAAATTTCCGATACTCACACCTCAGTGAAACGCTTCACGGCACATCTAATATTCCCATCAGCAGGGGTGGAACTTCTGCGCTCTGTGGTGGAACTGGATGAGAACGGTATGATTACCGGTATTATTTCATTGGACAATTCATCGGTTGAGCCTGCTTACACACTATTTCTGGACGGAATAATTACACCCGGTATTATATCCATCAGGGAATTTGCCGAAAAAGGTAAAAAAACTCCCGATCTGACGAACTATCACTATCTTGATTTGTCGGATGGTGAAGCGCTGCCCGAAGTAATCAACACCGATTTGCCTTTAATCATCGACTTCGGAACTTCAAATCTTTCCCGGGCTAATAAAATAATCGAAAAATTTGCATCTTCCGGGTTTTCAATCCGCCAACTGGTGGATGCCTGCATTTTTCATCCTGCTGAAGCGTTGGGAATATGTGTTGATGTAAACGTTGGAAATAAAACTTTCCTAATCCACTGGCAAAATATGGATGTGTTGAACAGGAAAACAACCCCGCTGACCAGACTCGAGGAGCTGTAAATAAATAACCGCAACCTATTGACTTTTAATCAAGGTGTTGCGGTTTTCATTTATGTTATTTTCCTCTCGCGAGGGAGCGATATTTGATCGGTTTTAATACCCCAGTATCTTTAGCATGGATTTGTAGCTTTGTTCTTTGGCAAAAAGTTTGGTGAAGTATTCGCCTTCTTCATCCTTATCGATGATTACGAGTTTGGGTGCAGGGATAAGGCAGTGTTGTATGCCGCCAAAACCACTCAGCGATTCCTGATAGGCGCCCATGTGAAAAAATCCGATATAAAGTTCTTTGCCGGGTTCCATTTTTGGTAGGAACACAGCATTGGAGTGTACTTCAGCGTTGTAGAAATCCTCACTGTCGCATGTCAGCCCGCCCAGGTTTACACGCTCATATTCTCTATCCCAGTTGTTGATAGCCAGGAATACATATCGCTGGTTAATGGACCAGGTGTCAGGCAGTGTGGTCATAAACGAACTGTCAATCATATCCCAAAGCTCGCGGTCGTTTTGTTTTTTCTGGTTCACAATGGAGTAGAGCATGGCACCGCTTTCACCCACGGTGTATGAGCCGAATTCGGTGAAAATATGTGGTTCGGGCACTCCGTTCTGGTTGCAGATGAGCTTTATTTGCGATACGATTTCTTCAGCCATGTATTCATAGTCGTATTCAAAGTCGAGATGAGTTTGAATAGGAAATCCTCCGCCTATATTCAGGCTGTCCAGGGTGGGACACACTTTTTGAAGTTCGCAGTAAAGGTTAACTGCTTTACTTAATTCGTTCCAATAGTAAAGTGTGTCTTTTACTCCCGTGTTAATAAAGAAATGCAGCATTTTCAGTTCCACCTGTGGGTTGTTGGCTATTTTTTCTTCGTAGTAGGGGATTATGTCGTTGTAACGAACTCCGAGCCGCGAGGTATAAAAGTCAAATTTCGGTTCTTCTTCCGAAGCAATACGGATGCCCACTTTGAATTTCTTGTCGAAATTCGTCATCAGCAGATCGAGCTCAAAGATATTGTCCAGAATGGGAATCACATTGTTGAAACCGATGTTGATCAGGTTCTGGATATTCTCCACATACATCGGGCGCTTGAATCCGTTGCATAGAATAAATGTTTCGGGCTTCAGAATTCCCTGCTCATGAAGGGTTTCCATGATGTTGATGTCAAATGCCGAGGACGTTTCGAGGTGAACGCCGTGTTTCAACACTTCTTCCATCACAAAGGAGAAATGCGAGCTTTTGGTACAGTAGCAATAATGATAGTCGCCTTCATAATCGACCTTTGCCATAGCTACATTGAACATGCGCCGTGCTTTCTGGATATTCTCGGCAATTTTGGGCAGGTAAGCAATGCGAAGCGGGGTGCCGTATTGTTTAATAATATCCATAAGTGGAATGCCGAACCAGCTCAGTTCGTTTTCATCCACAGTGAATTCCTGATTGGGAAACTCAAAGGTTTGTTCAATTAAATCAACATACTTGTTTTTCATTTTTTCTGAGAAATTAAAATAAAATTATCAAAGTAAATGATGCGGATCGGAAATATAAATGCAATCCATGTCAAATGGATTGGTAACAATATTTAAATCAGCGTGCAAATATACAAATACTTTCGATTTTATTATTGCATCCGGAAAGATTATTAGTCTGAGAATTCCTGAGTAATTAACTGCTTTCCTGTTAATTCCCGATAAAACCGAATTACACCAAATGTTTCTATAATTTATTAGCCTGATTAATCATCTACCGGCTTATTCCCGGGCAATATAAGGTGTGAGTTAAAATGGAAGCGT
Organism: uncultured Paludibacter sp.; assembly: GCA_937870645.1. Taxonomy (GTDB): domain Bacteria; phylum Bacteroidota; class Bacteroidia; order Bacteroidales; family Paludibacteraceae; genus UPXZ01. The sequence continues at coordinate 5,349 of CALMZF010000126.1, forward strand.
ATGAAAAATATTGACTAAATATATTTGGCAAAGCCCGTAAGAAGTTATATCTTTGCCGCTTATCTTTTTTTCAAAACAAAAAACACACAACGTATGAAGAAATTTACTTTATTGAAAACGG
>CALMZF010000127.1 GCA_937870645.1 uncultured Paludibacter sp.
ATGGATTAATGCGGAAACAGGAGTTGGACCTTCCATGGCATCGGGTAACCATATATGCAGCGGGAACATGGCCGATTTACCTGCACCACCGATAAAAATAAATGCCATTGCCCATGTGAGTACCGAAGTTCCCAAGAAAGTCGAGCCGATTGCATTACCGAATCCACTTTCGTTGCCTGAATTCAGAATTCCAAAGTCGAAGGTCTGCGTGTAATATGAAAGCACCAGAATACCTATCAGGAAGAACAAATCGGCAAAACGGGTAACGATAAATGCCTTTTTGGCAGCAGCCACTGCTGATGGTTTTGTGTAGTAAAAACCGATTAATAAATAGGAGGATACGCCCACCAATTCCCAAAAGATATACATCTGGAAAATATTGGTAGCCAGCACCAGTCCCAGCATGGCGAAGGAGAAAAGCGAAAGGAAAGCGTAATAACGCTCAAAACCAACTTCGCCCTTCATATAACCCATACTGTAAATATGTACCATGAGCGATACGGTGGAAATAACCACCAGCATCATCACCGATATCGGATCTAAGAGAATTCCCAGATCAATATTCAGATTGGCACCCACATTCAGCCAGGTAGTGTTGAAAGGTGTTAATGCCTGATAAACTCCGTCGATTTTCTGAGTGGTGAAGTACTGGAAAGCGGTAAAGTAGGAGAGTAGCGCTACCAAACCTAATGAAATTGTACCAATCAGTCCTGCCGTGCAAGCTTTTAGCTTTGTGCCAAGCAAACCGAGCACAATGAAGGTCAGCAACGGAAGTATAAGTATGAAAATCGTATATTCCATGTGAAATATTTATTTTGTTTTTTATTCTTTATCTTTTATTATTCACCCTATCGGGTTATTTGGGTCTTATTATTCCTGCATCGTATTAATATTGTCTACTTCTGCATTTCCGAAACGGCGGTATACGTTGATGATAATGGCTATGGCAACGGCAGTTTCACAAGCTGCTATCGCAATGGTAAAGAAGGCGAAGAACAACCCTTCATTTTGAGCCGGAAACAAATACCGGTTAAAAACTGCGAAGTTAATATCCACGGCATTCAGTATCAACTCAATGGATATAAGTATCATGATCAGATTTTTACGGGTCAAAAATCCATAAACCCCCGCGAACATCATGATCAGACTTACGATCAGGTAAGCAATCATCGGAACCGGAATTTGTACTGTATTAACTAACATATCTCCCATAATCTTATCTTATTTGTCTTTAACATTTTCTTTCGGATCGTTTCCTGTTTCTTTGCGGGCTATCAGGATAGCTCCAACAATACACGCCAACAGCAGTACTGAGATTACTTCGAACGGTAACAGATACTGATATTTTTGAGTTCCCATCATGGAATGACCAAGGTCCTGCATGCTCAACTCGTCACCTTTCAGGTAACCGGCTACTTTAACCACATTCTTAATAATTATGTATCCGCTGATGAGCAGACCACTTACAGCAAGAGCGGCTGATGATTTCACTTTCCAGCTCATGCGCTGGTTCATGGTAGCTCCGGGTTTGTGTGTCAGGAATATAGCCATGATAAATAAAACCATGATGCCTCCTGCATAAACTGCAATCTGAACTGCAAATAAATAATGGAAATTCAACAGCAGATAAAGTCCGGCTGTGGCTATGAGTACGAATAGTAAATAGGTTGCTGAACGGATTACCAACTTGCTGCTGACAGCCAGTATGGAAAATACAACAATCACAATAGCTAAAATGTAAAATATAATTTGTTCTGCCATAATAATTTATGTCTATAAGTCAGTTTTATTTTCGGCTTTATCTGTGGCGTCATTTGATGCCTTTGGTGCTTCATCTTTCTGCGTAACAGGCTCTTTTGGAGCTGTCGGTTGTGGTTTTGGCGTAGCGGCTACCGGTTCTTTTTTCTTTTCACGCAGTTTTGATCCTTCTTTATTCAGTTGATGAACAAGTTTCTCGCGATTGTAAACCGCTCCCTCAAAATCGTTGGAAAAAATAATCGCATCGGATGGACAGGTGATCACGCAGAGATTGCAATAGGTACACATTCCATAATCCCAGATATGTTTGTCCAGTGCTTTTTTCTGTTTGCCTTCTTCTGTTTCCACCATTTTTGATATCACATTGATGGTGCCGTTCGGACAATTCATCATACAGATACCGCAGGCGGTACAGGCATGTTCGTTATTATCATCATGCGGCATGATCAGTTCAGCCCGCCAACGGTCTGAAATCACAAGTGTTTCCCTGTTTTCGGGATACTGCATGGTGACTTTCTTAGTCCACAACTCTTTCCAGGTAACAGTCAAACCAATCAGGAGCGATTTGAGCGCTGTGTAAATACCTGATATATATTTTAAAAATGAACTCATCTTTTATATTTCGTTAGTTTATAAACTTCTTGTTAATGTGCAGATTATATGCCGAATAGCTTTGGAAACAAGTCTGACAGCGACAATCCTGCCAGTACGATGATAACCATGACCAGAATATTTACCAGATTGATTGGCAGCAGGTATTTCCATTCCAGGTTGAGCAGGTGGTCAATGCGCAGACGTGGGAATGACCAGCGAACCCACAAACTCATGAAGATGAGTACGCCTGTTTTGCCTACAAACCATGCCCATGAAGGAATGTACCACATGATTTGGTTGAAGCCATCCAACCCTTTTATCTGAACAGGCATCCAACCGCCAAGGAAAACTGTGGTGGCAATGGCTGCAATGATAAACATATTGAGGTATTCGGCCAGGTAGAAAAATCCGAATTGCAACCCTGAATATTCGGTATGATAACCGGCTGTCAATTCGCTTTCAGCTTCGGGTAAGTCGAATGGGCCACGGTTTGTTTCGGCATGTCCGCATATCATGTAAATAACAAAGGCGATGATTGAAGAAATATGTCCGTTGAAGATATTCCAAACGTAACGCTGACCTTCCACCATTTCGGAAAACTGCATTGTTCCGCTCATTACTACAATAGTCATCAGTGCAAAGGCACCCGACAATTCATAACTTACAAACTGCGCGCCGCTTCGCATGGCACCAATCATAGAGTATTTGTTGTTGCTCGACCATCCGGCAAGCAAAATACCAATAATACCCAGCGAAGAAACTGCCGTTACGTAAAATACACCGATGTTGAAATCCACTGCCTGCAATCCCTGTCCGAACGGTATAGCTCCGAAAGCCAGAAATGAAGCAACAATTACAAAAAACGGAGCGGTGTAGAACAGGAATTTATCTACATTATTAATGTGAATGATTTCTTTGATCAAAATCTTGACCATGTCCGCCAAACTTTGTATCCATCCGTATTTACCCAACCGATTTGGACCAAGTCGTGCCTGAAAAAAAGCGGTTATTTTACGTTCGATGTAGATAAGCGCCAGCGCTATTATGGCATAGGTGGCAATGATAGCCACACCTACAATTACAAATTCTATCAGATAAGCCCAAAAATCTGCCATATAGGTTTTCAGAAACGTATCTAACGCTTTTGAAACATTGGTCAGTTCTAATGGTTGTGAATAAGTTAACAACATATTTTTTTCTAATTTCTTAGTGTTATTCTGCTTGTTTGTTTATCGGTCAATGTCCGGAATTACAAAGTCTAATGATCCACTGATGTTGATAAGATCAGCAATTTTTTCTCCTTTTGTAAGAATAGGCATTACCGATACGGCAGCCATTGAAGGCGAACGGAACTTCACGCGGTACGGATTTTTATCTCCGTGGCTTTCGATAAATACTCCGAATTCACCTTTGCCAGCTTCCACGCTCTGGAAGTATTGTCCTTCCGGTAAACGTATAATTGGTTTCACCTTTGCACAAACATCTCCTTCGGGAATGTTATCGATCAGTTGTTCGATAATATGCAACGCTTCTTCAATTTCATCCAGACGGTTGAGGTAGCGTGCATATGAGTCGCCTGTGGTGCGGATAATTTCCTTGAATTCAACCTGATTATATAGCGAATAGGGTTTGTATTTACGCACATCGCATGACCAGCCTGAACCACGTCCGGCAGGACCGGTAACTCCGTAAGAAATGGCATCTTCTTTGCTCAGATTGCCCACTTTTTTCATGCGTCCCAATGCAATGGCATTGTGTGAGAAGAAACGGTCGTATTCAACCAGTTTCTCACGCATGTAGGGGATGAATGCTTTTACGTCTTTCTGAAAATCGGGATAAATATCAAACATGACACCACCCACCACATTTTGGTTTATAATAAGTCGACCGCCACAGGTTTTATCAAAAATATCCAGTATGTGTTCACGTTCACGAACACCGTAAATGAATGCCGTAGTAGAACCAAGGTCATTGCAGTGTGCAGCCCAGGCTATCAGGTGAGAACTGATACGGTTCAGTTCATCCATAATCACACGGATGTATTCGGCCCGTTGCGGAACTTCAATACCGGCTGCTTTTTCCACACACATGCAGAGCGCGTGACGGTTCATTCCGGCAGAAAGATAATCCAGGCGATCGGTGAAGTGAAGAATTTGCGGATAAGTCATAGTTTCGCACAACTTCTCAATTCCGCGGTGAATGTATCCGCTGTTAACGTCAATCTTTTTTACAATTTCACCATCCAGCGCGGTGCGGAAATGCATAACTCCGTGAGTGGAAGGGTGTTGAGGACCTATATTGATGATGTAATCATCTTCTTCGAAAACCGGAACCGTTTCTTCAATGAGCTTGCCATCTGCTGTTTCCATTATGCGTGGAGACATATCAGGGATATCCTTCGTGATGATGTTAACGGGATTTAGTTTCGCGTCATCGTTGTAATCTTTACGGAATGGAAATCCCACCCAGTCGTCGTTGAGCAGAAAGCGGCGCATGTCCGGATTGTTGATAAAACGTATACC
>CALMZF010000128.1 GCA_937870645.1 uncultured Paludibacter sp.
ATTTCGAACGTCCCGACAGTTCGGGATGAGAATTGAAAATCGGCGTAGCCAAATCTAATAGATATCAAGAATTTAGATTTTTTCCGGACAATAGTCATTTTTTATTGGTTTAATTTGTTTTTTTGAAATACTTCTTTTATTTTTGTGAACTAATTATATGAATTTGAAGTATGTTTAGTTCACAAAAAACAGATGTTTTGTTTACTATATACAACAACAATAGAACTGTATATACCTTCAGCAACATTGCACTTCTGACCGGAGAAAGCAATGCGGCTAAGCTATCCAACAAACTGAACTATTACGTTCACAGCGGCAAATTGCTTAATCCCAGAAAAGGAATTTATGCAAAAAACAACTACAATCCTGAAGAACTGGCTTGTTTACTATATACGCCCTCATACATTTCACTGGAGTACGTGTTGCAAAAAGCAGGTGTCATATTTCAGTATGACGAAAAAATAACGGCTGTAAGTTATTTGAGCCGCACTGTGGAAATTGATAAAAACGTTTATCAGTACAGAAAAATAAAAAATGAAATTTTAATTGATATGAGCGGCATTATAAGGAGTAATAATTTAAATATTGCATCTCCCGAAAGGGCTTTTCTGGATGTTATGTATCTCAATGCCAGTTATTATTTCGACAATATTAATTCGTTGAATAAGAATATAATATATGAACTTTTACCTGTTTACAATTCAAAAATATTAACGGAAAGAATTAATAATATTTTCAAGAAAAATGGATAGCAACAAGCATCGTTTTTTTCTGCTTCAAATCCTGAAAGATATTTATTCAGATATTGAATTAGCAAATTTATTGGGATTTAAGGGCGGTACTTCGCTGATGTTTTTTTATGATTTACCCCGTTTTTCGGTTGATCTGGATTTTAATTTACTGGATAAAACGAAAGAAAAACCGGTTTATGACAAAATACGGAAAATACTGCTTAATTACGGAAAAATTTCAGATGAAGCTGTTAAGTATTATGGGATAATTGTGGTGCTTGACTTCGGAGCAGGCGAACGAAAATTGAAAATTGAAATTTCAAACAGAGATTTTAACGATCATTACGAAATCAAAAACATATTGGGCATAGATATGAAAGTTCTTGCCTTACCCGATATGTTTGCTCATAAACTTTGTGCATTGCTGGACAGAAACGAAATGACCAACCGGGATATATTCGACTGCTGGTTTTTCTTACAGCGAAAAACGCCTGTAAATCCAGAAATTGTTGAAACAAGAATGCAGGTATCTTTTAATGACTATTTACAGCAATGTATAGATACCCTGGAAAAAATGAGTGACAAAGGTTTGCTGAACGGATTGGGTGAATTAACGACACCTGAAATAAAGAGTTTCGTCCGGACTAAACTACGTACAGAAACCATCTCTCTATTAAGATTTTTCAAAGAATTTCCCATTATTGCTAAAATGAAATAAATTCGGAAATTCCTACTTTCATTTTCATCCAATAAAACATGCAAAGCTACACTGTCCTTCTTATCATAGCCCTTTATTTTGCCGTTTTGCTGCTCATCTCGCACCTGGTGAGCCGTAAAGGTACCGGCAACGACGCTTTTTTCAGGGCCAACCGGAAATCGCAGTGGTGGGTGGTGGCTATCGGTATGATTGGTACTTCCATTTCGGGAGTTACGTTTGTGTCGGTGCCCGGCATGGTGCGGGATATGAATTTCAACTACATGCAGACGGTGTTGGGATTTTTCTTTGGCTACATCGTCATTGCCCGCGTTTTGCTGCCACTTTATTACAAACTCAATCTCACCACCATTTACACCTACCTGGATGAGCGATTTGGCCGGCGGGCTTACAAAACCGGCGCATCGTTTTTCCTGATCGGGAAAACAATCGGCGCTTCGGCACGGCTGTATATTGTAGCACTTATTTTGCAGCAAACGGTATTCGATGCCTGGAATGTACCTTTCTGGGTCACGGTTTGCTGCACTGTATTGCTGATTTGGCTGTACACTCAACGCAGCGGGATAAAAACAGTAATCTGGACAGATACCATTCAAACGGTCATCATGATTGCCGCTTTGGTGCTGATAATCATTGAAGTAACTCAACGTATCAATCTGACAAATGCAGAATTATTCACCGCCCTGAAAAACAGCCCGACAACCGATATTTTTGTGTTCGGAGACTGGCACAGCAGGCAGAATTTCTGGAAACAGTTTCTGAGCGGTGTTTTCATTCCCATCGTGATGACCGGGCTTGATCAGGACATGATGCAGAAAAACCTCACCATCCGTACACTGAAAGATGCACAAAAAAACATGTACTGGTACGGCATAGCCTTTGTTCCGATCAATTTTCTGTTTCTCACGCTGGGTGCCATGCTGCTGATGCTTGCTACGCAAAACGGAATTGCTCTGCCGGCGGCATCCGACAATATTCTCGCTCTTTTTGCCACACAACAGCTGGGTACAACGGTTTACGTGCTTTTTGTCATCGGCATTATTGCTGCAGCATTTTCAAGTGCCGACTCGGCGCTGGCTGCACTTACGACCTCTTTTTCGGTGGATATACTGGAAGTGGATAAGCTCGGAAATGACCAAAAAGCCGTGAAAATCCGCCGGAAAATTCACATAATCATCGCAATCGTTTTCGTCTTTATCATTTTACTTTTCAGGGAAATAAACAACAAGAGCGTGATCGATGCCATTTATACCCTGGTGTCGTACACATACGGTCCATTGCTTGGTTTGTATGCTTTCGGGCTGTTTACAAAACTGAAAACTAACGACAAACAGGTGCCTTACATTGCCGTGCTTTCACCCGTAATTTGCTATATTTTAAATTTTATTAGCACAAAATACTGGAATTATTCCTTTGGGTATGAGTTGCTCATGTTAAACGGATTAATTACATTTGCAGGATTGTGGATATTTACCCCCCAAACCCCTACTGCATCCCGTCCCGAAACTTCGGGATATCGGAAAGGGAAAATTGGGGAGCGAGAATAAAATTTATAATTTCATTTGTTTTTCTTATAATTCATTTCACCAATATAATTTCAATTTTTACACTAAAATCCACCCCTTGGGGGTTAGGAGGCCTATCAATGGAAATAAAATCAGCAGAATTTGTCATAAGTAATACGGATTACAAGAAATGCCCCGAGGGCTCCAAACCTGAATACGCCTTTATCGGGCGTTCTAATGTGGGGAAATCTTCTTTGATCAATATGCTTTGCAATAAAAAAGGGTTGGCGATGACTTCATCGAAACCCGGCAAAACATTGTTAATCAATCATTTTATCATCAACGATGAATGGTATGTTGTCGATTTGCCCGGATATGGTTATGCCAGCACGGGAAAAAAAATGCGTGTACAACTTCAGAATATCATCGAAAGTTACATACTTAACCGCGAGCAACTTGTAAATCTTTTCGTATTGATAGATTGTCGTCACGAACCACAACAGATTGATCTTGAATTTATGGAATGGCTGGGTGAAAACGGAATTCCTTTTTCCATCATTTTTACTAAATTAGACAAGCTATCCACAACCAAAGGTAAAGACAATCTGTCAGCTTATCAGCAAAAACTGCTGGAAACCTGGGAAGAACTTCCACCCATTTTCGTCACATCGAGTGAAAAAAACAAAGGCCGGGAAGAAGTGCTGGATTATATCGAAAACATTAATAAAACACTCTGAAACAGTTAATTAATTTTAGATACTTACCAATTAAAAAAACACAGGAAATATGTTAGACATTCAAAAGAAAAAATCAAATCCATTCTTGCTTTACTTGCACTTCCTGCTACAGCGGTAGGATTTGCGCTTTCCACCCAGATTGCAGCACTGAGCTGGATTTTATCAAATAAATACGGATTAAAAATTGATGAAGTTGCATTTGTTTGGCTTGCCGGACCTATTGCAGGTATTTTCGGGCAGGTAATTGTTGGTTTGATTAGTGACAACGTGTGGTTTATGGGAGGCAGACGTCGTCCGTTTATTATGATAGGCGGAATGGTGAGTACTATTGCGTTCTTTGCACTTCCCCATATAAAGGGTATTTCGCACATCACGGGCATTTCTGACATTGTGATTATTGCATCGGTTATTGCGCTGTTTTTAGATTTGTCAGTTAATGTTACGTTCAATCCCGCCCGTTCCATCATTGCGGATTTAACGCCCGAGGGTAAAATCCGCACATCGGGTTATGTTTGGATGCAGATAATATCCGGTTCGTTTGGCGTGCTGGCATATTTTCTTTCTATGCTTTTTGGAAATGAATTATTGCTTTATATTGCTGCGATTCTGGTTCTTGTAATGGCTGTTTTTCCAATATTATTTATTCAAGAAAAGAAAGATATGCCCGAATTACAAGTATCAGAAAATAAAATAGGTGTTTCTCAAATATTTAAAGAAATTTTCCCTTTATATGGATTTCTCACTTTCGGTCTTTTCAGTCTATTCAATCATTTTATTACAGCACTTAATCCATTACACAATTATGTTTTAATCGGAGCATTAATTTACTCTGTAATAATTGGAGTATATTGTGTCATAAAAGGGATGAAAGATAAAACCAATCAAAATGAGTTTCATAAAATAATGATTGCACATTCGTTTACCTGGGTGGCATTTCAGAGTATGTTTATTTTGAGTGGGTTTTTTATTGAAAATAAGATTTTCCCAAATTTAAATATCAATAGCATTTTTGCCAATTGGTTTGCAAAAACACTCACCGGAGCACAACAAACCGCAGATTCATCAGTAGGAAATATCGTTTCGCTCGGATTTTTGATTTTGAACTTTATAGGTGCTGTTTTCCCTATCTTTTTACAAAGCATAGCAAAACGGGTTGGACGTGTAAAAACTTATATCGGAGCACTT
>CALMZF010000129.1 GCA_937870645.1 uncultured Paludibacter sp.
CCGTTCAGACAAAACTTTTTCGAAAAACTGAAACAATCACTTTCAAGAGGATGGTATGGTTTTGTGGATCTCTTTTTCTTCCTGTTGTCCAACTGGGCAGTTTTAATTTTACTGGCCGTGCTTATCTGGTTATGGATTAAATACCGGAAAAGAAGAAAGAGCAGAAAACAAAAAGAATAAGCAGGGGAAAGGCTGAAAAATTCTCCATAAAAAAAGGCTGTCTCATTTATTTGTTGAGACAGCCTTTATATTTTATTGAGCGGTTGGTTTTATTCGTTTCGGTTTGATGGGAAACGAGAACTCGAAGGCAGATTGGTTGGGTACAGAAACTGCATCGGAGGTTACTTTAAATGTAAATTTCATTTTATCCACCGGTTTTCGGGGGATAAAGTTCAGCGGATAGTAAAATAAAACCGTTTTGGGTTTCATCAGGAATTTTCCTTCAGCAGGTATGGAGCCCGAAGCCACATAATATTCAATTGAATCGGGAATTAGAATTTTCACAGCGGTGGTGTCACTCGGCACAACATTAAATTCAGTCAGATTATTGGCGCGGGCATCGCCGACTACCATCATGGAGACAGTATCACCAACGTGCAGTGAGTCTACCTTTAATGCAGACATATCATCGGTATATGACATCCGCACGATACTATCACCTATGCGGGGAGCATAAATAGCAATAGTAGGAGTTGTGTTAGCCGTGTTATCCAGATTACAGGCTGTGAAAGCTGCTATCATCAGCAGCAGAGGTAATATCAACCGGAGTTTCATAGGTATATATTTTGGTATGTTTTATATTTGGGTTAAAAAACGTGATAAACACTCATTTATTGTACAAATTCCATGCCAGTTTGGCTTCTGTCAGTTCTTATTTTACATTTTATCGGAAACAAAGTCGATAATCATATTTAAATTTTGTTTCGGAGTAGAATTTATCAATTCAGTCAGTCAAAATAGAAATCCGGAAGTAGTTTACCTGTCAAAATGGCAGACAACCGGTTCAAATCAATCCGTGTATCTTTGAAAACAGATAAGGGTGTCCACTATCGGAGCACCCTTATTGATGTAAAGTCGGGATGACAAGATTCGAACCTGCGACCTCTACGTCCCGAACGTAGCGCGCTACCAACTGCGCCACATCCCGCTTTTGATTTCGGATGCAAATTTAATGCATTTTTACGAAAAAAGAAACAAATTTTTCCTTTTATTATTCACTCTTCAGTCTGTATTGTATTTACTTTCTGATTTACATTCAGTTACCAACCGGGGTGAATTACTGTTATTTTAGTCGGTAATCACTGAAAAGAACATTTTTTTGTATCTTTGTCAAAATTTTTTTTAGCATGATACAAGAAGCCATCAGCAGCTACCTGAACAAACATAATTTTCCCGGATTTCAGCTCAAAGCAGTATTTTTCGATATGGACGGCGTGTTGTTTGACTCCATGCCCCAGCACTCGATCGCCTGGGTGAAAGCAATGAATGATGTAGGACTTGAGTTCACGCAGTATGATGCTTATATGAACGAAGGTCAGACCGGTACGGCCACTATCAATGGAGTATTTGTACTCAAAAACGGCCGGGAAGCTACCGAAGAAGAAAAGCAGGAAATCTACAAACGTAAAGCAGCTTATTTCGAAGCATTGAATTCTCCCGAAAAGATGCCCTTTGTGTATGATTTGCTGAAAAAAATTAAAGAAGAAGGTTATCAGCTGTTTGTGGTGACCGGCTCAGCGCAACCATCGCTGCTCCACAGCCTGCAGGATCATTTTCCGGGTATCTTTGAGAAAGAAAATATCATATCGGCATTTGATGTAACACATGGAAAACCTCATCCCGAACCTTACCTCAAGGCGCTGAATAAAGCCGGGGTAAATCCGTGGGAAGCTGTAGTGATAGAGAATGCACCACTGGGTGTACAGGCGTCCACTGCTGCCCGTATTTTCACCATCGGAGTAAATACAGGACCGTTAGACGATGAGGTTCTTATGAATAGCGGAGCAGGCATTGTGCTGAATAGTATGCAGGATTTGTACGAACAATGGGATAGTTTCGGCTTTTGAAATTTAGAATATTAATTTCCTCTCATTTAATTATATGGAAGTAATAAAATTTCCGCCCCGTGATCAGTGGGCATCAATACAAACACGTCCGGTATTCGATTATACGGTGCTTTTTGATCGTGTTCAGAAAATTCTGGACGATGTGCGTCAACATGGCGATAAGGCATTGCTAAATTACACAAAGCAGTTTGATAATGCAAACCTCGAATCACTGGAAGTGACCAAAGAAGAAATTGCCGAAGCAGCTCCTCTGCTATCGGTTGAGCTTAAACAGGCTATTGAAATGTCGCGCCGCAATATCTGGAAATTTCACTCCGAGCAGCAGCACGATTACGATGAAATACAGACTTCTCCGGGGGTTTATTGCTGGCAGAAAGCCGTTCCGATTGAAAAAGTAGGATTTTACATTCCGGGAGGCAGCGCTCCGCTGTTTTCCACCGTGCTGATGTTGGGCATTCCGGCACAGATAGCCGAATGTAAAGAAGTGATACTTTGCACACCACCCAATGCCGAAGGAAAAGTTCATCCTGCAATACTCTACGCTGCAAAAGTTGCCGGTATTCACCGCATTTTCAAAGTTGGCGGTGCACAGGCCATTGCCGCTATGGCTTACGGCACCGAAACCGTTCCGAAAGTGTATAAGATATTCGGACCCGGTAATCAGTATGTTACTGCCGCCAAGCAACTGGTTTCGCTGCGCGAAGTGGCTATTGACATGCCCGCCGGACCCTCGGAAGTGGAAGTGATTGCCGACGAAACAGCCAACCCGGTGTTTGTGGCTGCCGATTTGCTTTCGCAAGCCGAACACGGAGCCGATAGTCAGGTGCTCCTTGTAACCACCTCGGAAAAACTGGTGGAACAGGTAAAAGATCAGTTGTTGATACAGCTCAATAAACTTCCACGAAAAGAAATTGCCGAAAAAGCACTGGAAAACAGCAAGATAATTATTGTGAAATCGCTCGAGGAAGCTATTGCCTTCACCAATGAATACGCTCCCGAACACCTGATTATTTCCACAAAAAGTTATATGGTGGTTTCGGAAAACATTGTCAATGCCGGTTCGGTTTTTCTGGGGAATATGACCCCGGAAAGTGCTGGAGATTACGCATCGGGAACTAACCATACCTTACCAACCAATGGCTATGCAAAAGCATACAACGGTGTGAACCTGGATAGTTTTATCCGAAAAATCACCTTTCAGCAACTCACGCCTGAAGGACTTACCAACCTGAGTAACGCCATCATCCTGATGGCTGAAAACGAAGGACTGCAGGGACATGCCAATGCGGTGAAACTGAGGATAGAGAGAGATTGATGGGAAGCCCCCTAACCCCCAAAAAGGGGTAAGCCCCCCAACCCCCC
>CALMZF010000130.1 GCA_937870645.1 uncultured Paludibacter sp.
GCAATGTCAGCCCGTAATACAGAATTGTACTGGGCTTAAAAACTCCATCGACCAGCATACGGCTCGAACCAAATGTTTCGGCTCGGTCCACCTTGTGTTTGTAATCGAAATAATCGCTGATCAAATTACCGGAAGCCTGAAAAATGGCTGCTCCTAAAATTGCCAATACTCCGTACCACCAGTTTACGTCCATTGGCATTTTGCTATGCATGTAAAATGCATACGAAACGGCAATCAAAGCAGGCATAGTGGATGCCGGAAATGCCCAGGGACGTGTGGCAATAATCCAGTCTTTCGTTTTGGGGCTCATAAATTATTGAATTCCAAGTTTTACATTAAATGCTTTCAATGTATCCAGCACATTGGATTTTACATGTATGAAGTTCTCAATTCCCTGAGCTTTCAGGTCATCCATGGCAGCAGGCGCACCGGCAACAACCAGAATTGCTTTGTCTTTAAGTAGTTGATAAGCAGCAGGCGCATATTCGGTGTATTCGTCATCGCTTGAACAAAGTACCACAATGTCAGCTTTTGCATCCATGGCGGCTTTTACGCCTTCTTCCACGGTTTCAAAGCCTAAATTGTCAACCACCTCATAACCTGCACAGGCGAAGAAGTTGCAGGAGAACTGAGCACGTGCCAGACGCATGGCCAGACTGCCAATGGTAAGCATAAACGCTTTCGGGGTTTTAGCCGCATGTTCGGTAGCAAACCTGAGATCTTCAAATTCCTGCGAACCGCGAACCGAAGGCAACGTTTCAATTCCGTTTTCGGCACAACCGCACGAACCTTTTGCTCCAACTTCCACTTCAAACTTCTGAGCTGCTTTTTCGGTAAAGTTAGGGAACTGATTGGTGCCAAGCAGCACTTCCCGGCGACTGGACACAGCTTTCAAGCGGTTGGCAGCAGTAGCTTTGATGGTTTGTTGAACGGCTCCTGATTTTACAGCTTCGAAGAAGCCGCCTTTATCCTCCACTTCGAGGAAAAGTTTCCAGGCTTGTGCAGCTATTTCTTTGGTCAGGTTTTCGATATAATACGAACCCGCAGCCGGATCAGTTACCTTGTCAAAATGACTTTCTTCCTTCAACAGTAATTGTTGATTACGGGCAATACGTTCCGAGAAGTCATCGGGAGTTTTGTAAGCAATGTCGTAGGGCAACACCGTGAGCGAGTCAACGCCTGCAATAGAAGCACTCATGGCCTCAGTCTGCGTACGAAGCATATTTACGTTGGCATCAAATACCGTCATGTTAAATTCGGTAGTTTCAGCATGAATGCGCATTTTGGCTGCACAGCGGCAAATTCCGTCCGGTTTGTTATTGTCACATTCTTCACGGAGGCATTTGGGTTGATAAGCGTTCACAATGAGCGCCCACAACAACCGTGCAGCACGGAATTTGGCAATTTCCATAAAATAATTGCTTCCCACACCAAAATTGAATTTGATTTTTTTGGCAGCAATAGAGGGTTCTACGCCGGCTTCAATCATATCGGAGAGATATTCGTTACCCCAGGCCAATGCATAAGCGAGTTCCTGAGCACAATAGGCACCAGCATTGCTCAACGTCACCGCATTAACGCCAATAACCTTATAGAAAGGCAATCCGGCACCGGCAGCTATCGTTGCTTTGGCTTTTTCAACAATAATTTCTTTGGTCAGGTTCTTACCCTTTAACAACATCCGGTTGATGGGATCAAAATTAACAGAACCAAGCAGTTTTGTAGGGTCTGTGTAATAGTCATTTGCCTTGAAATAATCTGTCAGAATGGTGAGCAGTTCAGCTGCTTTGCTGATGCAGATTGTAAAGTTTAATTCTACTGCCGTAGGAACAATGTTTTTCAGCAATGTGGCAATGTACTCAGCATTCAGATCGGCTTTGCTTAGTTTGAAGCCCAGGGAAGTAACGCCCTTATTGAGCAAGTCCAGTGCTTTGGCATTGGCCTCACGGGCGTTTTTCACGTCGATGTTCTGGCGAACGAGCCATTCGTTATTCGCTTTTGTACTCCGTACATAAGGAAAAGCACCGGGCTTAACATTGGTAGTGTTTAACCCTTCAATATCATCTGCCCTGTAAAAAGGCTTTACATCAAACCCTTCGTTGGTTTTCCAAACGAGCCTTTTATTGAAATCGGCTCCTTTCAGGTCTTTTGTAATGACTTCCATCCATTTTTCCGTAGAAACAGGTGGAAAATCTGTCAGTAAATTTAGTTTTTTGTCTGCCATAATATATATTTATTTCAAATTTAGTTTCAAACTATAAGCTATACAACAATTCCCGAATTAAACAGTTTAAGAAGGCTTATTGTAAGGCTTTTAAGAGTGCAAATTTACCAAAATATGTTCATTTAACAGTGACTTTTAGTGAAATATTAAACTGAACGTCAAAATTTGTTGCTTCGAAAATATCGAATTAATAATATTTAATTTACCTTTACCATTTCTCATAAAAGTTGCATTATTTTACTGAATATTCGCGTTTACTTTTCAGGTCAGGGCAATAAAAATTATCAATAAATTAATACAAACGAATAATTATGCATTATGGAAACTGAAATCAACTCCACCAAAATCGCAGAAAAAGCCACAGAACAGACAGACAAAAATGAAAACAGTCTCAGAATTACTCCCACAAGTAAGGATAACTTAATATCGACTTCCCACTGGGCAAATTTTATTGCCATCGTCGGGTTTGTAATGCTTGGTATTATGGTTGTAATCAGTATTTCTACCTTTATTCTCACCCCAATGATGGGCGAATTTCAGGATTTTCAGTCCATACCCTTCCCGCTCTATCTGGTCGGACTGATATATCTCATTTACGCAGTCATCGGTTTCTTTCCCTATTATTTCCTTTATACATTTGCCAAAAAGGTAAGAAAAGGTCTTGAAACGGGTGATCAGAGCATATTCGACACAGGATTGTTAAATCTCCGGCGTCTGGCTCTTTTCGTGGGAGTGCTGATGATTATAGCATTGAGCATGCTATTGTTGATAGTTCCCATAGTAATATTTACATTCGGGATGTTGCAATCTATTTCTGGTGGAACAGTGATTTGAAATGATTTTAAACAAAAAAAACTGCCCGTCTGAACAGCTTTTTTCTTTTTATAATTTATTAATCGGCCCCCTAATCCGTCAGCTGACGGAGGTATATTGAGCGTCTATCATTTGTTTTGCGTTATTTAATCACACCACTGTGTGTCCAATTTAATTTTGTTGGACATGGGCGTTTCTTCTTATTTCACAACTTCCATTTTCAGTATCCGGATATCTTCTTTGGGCCGGTCCATTTTTCCGGTATTTGTTTTGGAAATTTTCTCCACGACATCAATTCCTGAGGTTACTTCTCCAAAAACGGTATAGTTACCATCCAGGTGCGGTGTGCCACCGATAGTTTTGTAAATTGTCCGTTGCTTGTCGCTGAATTTATACGTAGAATCTGCTGCGATTTTATTTTTCACTTCCAGTAAAATGCTGTCACGCAACGCATCCAGCTTTTCCTGATTGCGTTCCAGCCGGATTTTTTTTACTTCCTCATTTCTGGTTTTTAATATTTCCTGAAACAGGGAGTTTTCCTGCTGCCGCAACTTGTTGGTTTGCATGTTGTCCAGTTCAGCATCCGAGAATGTTTTCCCTTCGACGATATAAAACTGGCAACCGGAGGAAACTTTCAGCGGATTCTCGGCATCACCCATGCGTGCAGCGGCTAAGGCTCCTTTTTTGTGAAAAAGGGTTGGTGTTTTGAATTCGGCGGGAATGGTATACCCAGCATCGCCATTGCCGAGCGAATCGGTTGGTGAGGCAGCTTTAGAATCCGGATCGCCACCCTGAATCATGAAATCGGCTATCACACGATGGAAAAGTACTCCGTTGTAAAATCCACTGTTTACCAGTTTCAGGAAATTATCGCGATGAAGCGGAGTTTCGTTGTACAATTTTACGGTAATATCGCCGTAAGTGGTTTGCATACGGACTTTTGGCTCCATATTCTTAGTGGTTGAGCATGCTTCCATTGTTGCTATAAGTATTAATATTGTGGTAATATTGAGAAATGATTTCATAGTTTTTTACAGGTTTTTTAGTTCTGTCAATAAATCAGTGATCCGGTTAATCACTTCCTTTACGTAAATCTCGCCTTTTTGTGCGGTCGATTTTTTTGGATTTCCAATGCCGGTATCTTCGGTTGTTTCTTTCCAGTTACGTGGCATCCAGCCGGTTTTATCGGTTATTGATTTCATTTTCAACGGATTTGGAGTTCCATCACCGGCAGTATTCAGATCCACCAGTTCGGGATGAAAATACATCATCACCGAGGTTTCCTGCTCACCGGCATGATCGTCAATTTTCGCATCGAAATATCCTGTCCGGGGCACAAAAGTGTACCAATCGGAGCTAACGATATAAAAATCCGGAAAAACCACTGCCAGATCCCGTATCATCGCCTTAAAGGAATTTCCACCATGTCCGTTGATAATGACCATTTTGCGCAAACCCTGACCATGCAGCGATTTTACAATATCGGTCAGAATTGCTTTCTGAGTTTCATAATTGGTGTGAATGCAAAACGGGTACTCCCACTGACCTGGATTTTGGGAACCTAAATAGATCGGAGGCATCACCATGGCCATCACGTTTGCTTTTGTAAAAGCCTCACGGGCACACTCCCGTGCTATTTCGTAAGTCAAAATGGCATCGGTGATGTAGGGTAAATGATAATTGTGCGGTTCGATGGCTCCCCAGGGAAGCAACACCATATCATATTGTCTGTCTTTTACTTCACCCCAATTAGTTTTGGTTAAATCTAAAAAATTTGTATTCATTCGTGATCGTTTAATTTATTATCAGACTGTTAATTAGCCACTTAAAGATCGTTACTTCGGGCAGGTAATTCACATTCAAAGATATTCATTTTTCAAGTTATAATTGGTTGTAATAGCTATATTTTATTAAATTTGCAGTTAAAATCGTTGATAATGGGTAAAATATACGAATTCACTCCATCATATATGCTTGCCAAGGGATATTTATTATTTGGTTTCAAGCGGTTTTACAGAGAATTTATCGTGACAGGCAGAGAGAATTTGCCTGTGGACGGTTCGCCCGTTATTTTTGCACCCAATCACCTGAATGCTCTGATGGATGCTCTGGCAATTTCGACCCTGGTTCCGCGCACAAAAGCAGTGATTTACCTGGCGCGGGCTGATTTATTTGCACATAAAACCATGGCGCGCCTGATGCATTTTGCTAAAATAATGCCTGCCTTCCGTATGCGCGACGGTTTTGAAAATCTGGAGAAAAACAACCGGGTTTTTTACCAGTGTGTGGATGTGCTTCGTTTTAGTCATTCACTTTGCATCATGCCCGAAGGCGGACAGGGTGAAGAACGAAAAATCCGACCGTTGGTTAAAGGAATTTTTCGGGTAGCTTTTGAAGCCCAGCAACAATTCGGCGAAGCGAAAAAAGTAAAAATCATCCCTGTGGGGATTAACTTTGGCGACCTGCAAAAATCAGGCAAACAGATTATTATAAATATCGGAACGCCCATTGAAGTAAGCGATTATATGTCGGGATTTCTGTTAAATCCGGTCGCAGCAACCAATGAAATGCGCGATGCACTGAGAAACAGCTTGTCGGATTTGACACTTGACATGGCTACCGCCAAATATTACAAAAGCTTCGAGACAATATCAGAAATTGTTTCGCACGAATACATTGAACCTGATAAAAAAGCAAATAATACACTGGAGGAATTCAGGCTAAAACAGGAAACCATTCGAAAGCTTATCCAAATTGAGAATGATGACCCTGATAAAATGAAAGATTTGTACCGTCTGGCTGGAACTTACAACAGAATTATCGGCAAACTGAAATTCAAATCCGGAATTTTCAATCAGCAAAAAAGATATATTCCTACCTTCGGATTGTTCCTTAAACTACTCCTCGGTTTACCCGTGTTTCTGATCGGTTTTTTGACAAATTTTCTGCCCGCAATGCTCCCTGTTGCAATACGAAAACTACTGAGGGTAAGCTATCCGGGATTTTATACATCAGTGGATTTTGGTTTGGCTATGATTACATTCCCGGTGTTTTACATTCTTCAAACAGTAGCTGTTGCTGCTATTTTCAATCTGAGCTGGTGGATGATATTGATATTCATTGCTTTGCAGTTTTTTAGCCGCCCCTTTGCCGTGACCTGGTACTCACGTACCCGCAAATTCATTGCCCGTCTGCGCTTCGATGGACTTCTTGTGCAGCGGTCGCATGCCGCCAACCTCCTCTACAGAGCCATTTCTGTTCGCAACAAAATTATTTACAAGTTAAATAATGCTTAAAATCTGAATTTCTGAATTTTTATTTCCGGTTTTCTCTTTTACAAATACATCAGATTGAAAAACAAGATTTTAGGCTCAGCATTATCAGAGGAAAGAGTTTCAATAAAAGATTTGCGAAAATCAATGGAAAGTGCATTCAGATAAAAATAACCCGCACTTTGAGCAAGATAGAATTGATACACCGGAATTCGGGAAAATAAAACTTCGTCGTTACCAGCCAGCGTTAAAAATTTGTCGGAAATACACGAACGGTCTGTTCCTTCACTCCCCGAAGGAGTAAAATCCGGAAAAGAAAGCATCAACAACATACTTTTTTTGTTTTCAGCAAAAGTACTTGCTGAAAAATACGATTTATTGCCGGCAATTGTAATTTCCAGGGGTAAAATTCCGGGGTTAATAACCTGAATATCATCGGATAAAGTTCCGTACCAGAAAATCAGATATACCGATGTTCCCTCCCAAAGTTCTGCGTTATCGAAATCAGTAAGTATCAAGTCCGATTTTTCGGGGTCAAGGTGCTGATTGAATGTCAATTGGAGCTGTTTCCATTCTATATCGGCAACTGGATAGTGTATTGGAGTTTTAGATTTGTCATCGGCTATCCGAAGTTCGAGCCGGTCGGAAGCCAGAGGAAAAACCGGTTTACCCGAAGGTGTGAGCGGAATTTCATTGGCATTGCAGTAACTCACGGTGATCAGCTGCTTACCGGCGAGTTCGGGTACGGCAGGAAACGGAAAGACCACCTGCCCTTTCAGCAAATGAAATTCAACGCCGACTGCACCGTTTATCCGTCTGTTCATGGCAGAAAACTTAAGGTGAGACTGAATGGTTCGTGCGAAAAACTCCGGTGACGATACCAGGATTGCTTTAAATCTATTTTCATGGGTGCGAACTGAAAGCTTTTGAAAGATTTTATTTCAAAAAAGTGAGCAGGTACATTTTCAAGCCGGTTTTCATTGCCCGTCAAATCAAAATAACCCGGACAACGCCCCGTTG
>CALMZF010000131.1 GCA_937870645.1 uncultured Paludibacter sp.
AAAGATAATGCTTCTTCACAAATTAATGCTCAATTTTAACTTAAAACAGAAAATCATCCCCTTGTTTTAAGACTAAAAAATGATATAAAATAAACTATTCCAATATCATTCTCAGGTTTTTAGGGAGATAAAATGTATTATTTTTATCCATAAAAACCACTACCGAGCCTAAATCGAGTGGTTTACCACTGAGTGTAGCTACAGAGCTGAAAGCCGTGATTTCAAGGGTCTTGCGTTTTTGTTTCACTATTAGTTTTGCCGGTTTGTCTTTTTCCTGTACAATATTATACTTCATACCTGCAAATACATCGGCATGTTTGGCAAAAATATCGGTGGTAAGCTGCTTCAACGAAGTATTTAAGCCGGCAGCCCGTACCAGATAATCGTTAACCTCCTTGTTACGGATATTTCCGGTTGGCCGGTCACCCTGTGGATGATATACGGCCAGAAAAACTTCTTCGCCGGTATGTCCGCCCGTAGTAAAGCCAAAATTGCTGTGCGAATTCATTATTCTGGTTATGAAAAAATTCATATTCTCCACATGAGTTGCATCCATATAACTTTCCGCACGGTAATTCTTTGATCCCTTTAAGGATTTCATCTCGTCATCAGTGAGTTCAATCCCGGTATATTGTTTGAAAACTTCTTTGATATTTTCAGGCTTTGTATTAATGAGAATTTTCTCAAGTCCTTCAGCGGTTTTCCGATAGTTGGAAACACTGCCCATCAGATCCTGGAGCGTCATGCGGGTATAGCTTTTTGACATATTGCTTTTTCCTATAGAAAGTCCGCTGTTACCATGATCGGAAAGTATTACCACGGTTGTATTTCCGTCTTTTCGGGCAAAATCAATGGCAGCCCCAACTGCCTGGTCAAATGCCAGAAATTCACTTAGGATGGCCGCCGGATCATTGGCATGAGCCGCCCAGTCAACCTTACTGCCTTCCACCATCATGAAAAACCCATTTTCATTTTTATTGAGCACTTCGATGGCTTTTGAAGTCATTTGAGCCAAGGATGGCACTGTTGCCGTATCTCTGTCCAGATCGTAAGGCATTTCCCGGGGTCCAAACAATCCCCAAATCCGGTTGCCGGTGAAATTCAATACCGCATTTTTATCATTTTGAATATAGGTTGTTCCTGTATTTTGGAAGTGTTTCTTCATATCATCAGTAACAAAATCGGTTCCCCCACCAAACATCACCTCCAGGTTATTGTAGGCCATTTGGGGTGCCAGCACTTTGTAATCGTTCCGGTTATAATAATGTGATGCACAATCGGCCGGTGTGGCGTGCGGAAATTCGCAGCTAACCACCAGTCCGGCTGATTTTTTCTGTTCAATCTGCATGGCTTCAAGCAGCGTTGCCAGCGGCTGATACGCACTATCCGGATTTAACCGAATAAGGTCATTCGCAGGATCGGCTACAGGATACACGGAGATATTCGAAGCCTGACCCGTAATCCCGGTCATATAGCAGGAGGTAGTAGGTGCCGAATCGCCAATCGGAGCATTGGACGAGAAAGTGGTGACTGTGCCACACAGCCATGGGTCGATATTCAGCTTATTGCCTTCGTTCCGATAGGTTTTGAGCCAGCGCGATGCAGAAAGTACACTGAGTGAAGTGCCATCCGAAATCATGAGGATTACATTTTTGGTAGGTCTGACTTCCCCGGCAAAACTTGCTGTAAAAACCGAGAAAAGAACACAGAATAAAATAGTTTTTCGTATCATTTTTTTTAAAATTAATTCGTTGTTACTGTTTTCCAAATCAGATCCCCTACTCCAATCCTGTACCCTTCGGAATAAAAAATAATTTTACCCTGAGGATTGACAATATAAATGAGCGGATAATTATCACGGAAAGACTGATTGGTACTTTTCAGGAAATCATTCATTATTTCGATTCCCTGTCGGGTTATAAAAGTGCTGTTTTGAGGTAAATTTTTATAGTTATTTGCCTCGAAGTTCTTGCTCAGTTTATCTTCGGGCACTACAAAAACGAAATTACCACCCCATTTATCCAGTTCCGGTTTATGATTTGGCAGCTCATTCAGGATGTGCTTCGTAGGTTCGCGATCGGGTTCCAGGAAGCAGATAACCATTCCTTTTCTCTGATACAAATCAGAAGATAAACTACTGGATTTCAAGGCTCCATAAATCTTTTTCTCTGGTTGAAGTGCTCTGATAATCAGATTTTTGGTAATTGTTTTATTTGGCAGTATAGTAAAATATTCATTACGTGCCAGCACACGACCATCGGCATAGCGATTGCCGGAAGTGATACAATAATATCCTTCTTCCAAATCCAGTTGAACGGGAAATTTCTCAACCCGTTTGTCGCCCTCAAAATCAAGTGACTGAAAGAAACCGTCCGTAAATTTTGATACTGTGTAATACGTCCAGTATTGAGGAATGAGACCATTCTGAGAATAATAATTGATCGTAAGTTTACCGGTTGCTGGTTTTTCTGCTTTAGTGTCAAGCGTCACAGTATTCCATTTTCCCTGAAGGTACTGACGGATTTCGCCTGTAGCAGGATCAACAACAGTAGGAATATTAAGGCTTCGGCATAAAGCAACAAAAAATACTTTTCGCGAATTTTTATCTGTTTTTTTCAGTTTGTACACTCCGATGGGTGAAATTAGGCATCCTGAGTAATTCTCATCTTCAACCACCTGAATATGCTTATTCATCCACTGCTTTATATCGTCAACCGTAGGCTGTGAGGGAAATATTCCTTTAAATTCTTTTTGCAGGAACGGACGCCAATTGCGAATCAATTCGTTGGAAATTCGGGGCGAAAGTACCCCCTGAATAAAAACATCGTCAGGTAGGTTTCCGCTGTTTTTTGAATTTTCCAGATGACTTTGAAGTACGGCAGCCGGCGTATCGCGCAGGTCTTTGTCGGTAAGTGTCGATAACAGGTTTAATGCATTGGGATTATCTGCATTTTGAATTAAGAATTCAGAAATTTCGGAATAATTACCTTCACTTTTCGTGATGAAATCTACCACTTTTTCAGCATTTAATCCCAACTTTTTGGCTAATGTTCGCGCACTGTCGCCTTTCATAAAAGTTGAAAGATAATTGTTACGCAGAGAATCTTCAAAGTGAAGTCGTTTATTATTTTCGGCGGTTTTAGCGGTAGTATCAGTGGTGAAAGTAGCCAGATTGACCGGTGGTTTGATATCCCATTCCTCTTCGTAGTCTTTTCCGGTGGTTTTATCAAGTTGTACAAGCACTTCATCGCTCACTCCTACTGCAACTTTCCGATAGCCATATTTACCATTTTTGGCAGCCCACACCATCACATCGCCCAAACCGGTAATGATCGATGCTTTGCCTTTCTGATCGGCAACCTGCTCGTAGACAGGATAATATTCGGCATAATTGTAGATTAAAAACTTCACCTTAGCGCCACTCACCGCATTACTATTTTCATCAACAACTATTACATCCAGTTTTTTTGTTATGGTATAATTTTCAAGCACATTAATTTTAGTGTACAGTGGATACTCCGTTTTACTTTCAGGTCCGTCGTATTTCCCAAAAACATTGGTATGCACCATCATTGCGCGTTTGGCAGGATAGGTAAACCAGGCTTTGTTGAGTTCAGCCTCAGGCTCACAGGCGCCCATAAAATACCATTTTCCGTCAGCCCAAACTTCGACCCAGGCATGATTGTCGTCGGTATGTGCCCAGCGGGGTGTATAACATTGACGGGCTGGTATTCCCACCGCACGCAATGCGGTGACTGTAAAGGTGGATTCTTCACCACAACGTCCGTATCCGGTTCTTACGGTAGCCAAAGGCGATGAAGTGCGGCTGTCGGCCGGGCGGTATGTCACTTTTTCGTGACACCAGTGGTTTACTTCCAATGCCGCATCCGTCATATTCATGTCTTTTATCCTGTTTTTCAGTTCGTTGAAGAAAACTATGCGGGCTGTATCAAGATCTTCATTATTTACTCTCGGTGGTAATACGAAATGACGAAACAGCTCCTCGGGCACTTTTTTTCCCCAGCTGAAATAATCCCGCGCTTCGAAGGCAGCTTTTGTTTGTCGGTAAAAAAAATCGCTGTTGTAGTCACCCAGGTCATTGAGCGACATATATGCATACAGAAA